>JAKLQR010000349.1 GCA_022013235.1 Thermodesulfovibrionales bacterium
AGGAGGAAGAAGTATGAAGAAGGTATTGGCTTTCATTGTAAGCCTCTGTCTCCTGCTTTTCACCGCAGGGACAGCAATGGCAGCGGAGGAAGAGGTATCCCAGAAGGATATCGAAAGTGTGGTAAAGGCATTGAAAGACATTAAATTCAATCTGTTATGGTATCTCTCCTATATGAGTGGAGAGGGGGCAGATGTCGGTGGCGCAGCCGGCGATGGAGAAAACCGCAACAAATTTGCACTCAAGAGAGGATATCTCAGGGTTACCAAAGGACTCATGCCCTGGATGGATGCGCACATGACCTTTGACGTATCCCAGGTTTCAGACAACGGGAGCAGTCTTGACGGCTCTGTCGCAGTGAGAATCAAATATGCATATGCAAAATTTAAACTGCCCGACGTTGCAATTTTTACGAAGCCGTTTATAGAAGTAGGTATTGTGCATATGCCGTGGCTTGACTTTGAAGAACATATCAACTGGTACCGCTGTCAGGATACCATGTTTATCGAGAGGAACAAGACATTCAACTCAGCCGATTTCGGCCTAACTGTCGTATCTCTCCTTGGCGGTGAAATCGACAAAGAGTATCAGAAAAAAGTTAATGATAAATATCCAGGCCGTTACGGAAGCATGGCATTCGGTGTATACAACGGTGGTGGATACCACGCATCAGAGAAGAATGAAAACAAGGTATTTGAAGGAAGGCTGACTGTAAGGCCCTTGCCTGACATCGTTCCCGGTCTTCAGTTCTCTTACTTTGGTCTGACAGGAAAAGGGAATACAAGCGATGAGCCAGACTGGAATGTAAACCTGGGGATGGTAAGCTTTGAACATGAATATGTTGTTCTCACCGGCCAGTATTATGACGGCAAAGGCAACCAGTCCGGCAAGGACGAACACAATAAGGACGGTAATTCCATCTTTGCAGAAATCAAGCCGATCGAAAAATTCAGCCTCATCGGCAGATATGACAAATTCGATCCGAACGACGATGCAGACAACGACGAGAGTGACAGATATATCGTTGGTGCAGCATATCATCTCGACAAGCTTCACAAGAATATGATCCTTCTTGACTACGATACCGTGAACTATGAAGATCCCGGCAAGAAGGATGACAAAAGGATACAACTGACTTTGCAGGTTGCTTTGTAATTTCCAGATAACAAAGCACTGCAAGACCCTCCCCGCCCCGGGAGGGCGTTTCTTTATACTCTCGTACAGTGAATCATTGATGTTCGTATCAGCATGTCCCCGCACTTTTCACGTATGACTCATTTATACCGCGTTCAAGGGAACTTTCGACCATCCTCAGCATGGAGAGAAGCACAGCCCTGAAAGCCGGGAGCGCTGAAGGATCGGTGAAATACGAAAATATCGTATAATCCCGCGCCGGAGTAAACCCAACAAGCACCCATTCCACATACCCGTATTTTGCCACGATATCACTGATTGCATCCATATCAAGATGATTCATTCTCCTCACCCCCTTTATTTTTTATATTTCCGGTACAGAGCATCCGGTTTGCTCCGGCCATCATCCGGATGCTTTTCGAGAAGCCTTTTCTGCAAGCCTTTATTCTGCGCCGTTCTTTACTAATAAATTAAGCATATTCTGTGCCATTGCGTGCCTTTTTATAAATCGTTGATTTAGAAGGAAACAGGGCGATAACAAAAATTTAAATTAAGGAATCAGAGGGAATTTTGACGGTAATATGCGTATGCACGTTACCTCTTATGTCAGAATCTTAACCTCTTTTTCATAATCCTGTAACATCCCTTCGGTAATCTTTAAGGAGGAAAAGAATGGAAATGACAAATCGGTGATATATGTAACAGAAATTTAACGGAATTGTAACAAAACTGTAACAATCCGGTTGTAAGGTAAAACAATAAGGAGAAATGGAATGATGAAAAAATTTTTAATGATTATATTTACAGGTTTGATAGTCTTCTCCCTTACAGGACTCTCTTTTGGAGAAGACCTGAGAATTGATGGGTCAACCACGGTTCTGCCTATCGCACAAAAGGCTGCGGAGGTCTATATGAAGAAGCATGCTGATACAAGGATTTTTGTATCAGGCAGTGGTTCCGGAACCGGCATCAAGGCGCTCATTGACGGCACTACTCATATCGCAACAAGTTCGAGGGAGGCAAAGGACAAGGAAGTGGCTTCAGGAAAAGCAAAGGGGATCACGTTAACCGGACATAAGGTTGCCCTTGACGGTATCATTCCGGTTGTCCATATTTCTATGAAGATCAATGACATCACCATGGAGCAGCTCAGGGACGTTTACAACGGAAAGATAAAAAGCTGGAAAGAACTCGGGGGTCCGAACAGGCCTATTTCTGTGGTTTCGAGAGACACAAGTTCCGGCACATATGAAGTATGGGAAGAAAAGGTTTTAAAGGGCGACAAAGTGAGGGCTGATGCGCTCCTGGTTGCATCAAACGGTCAGGCTGTACAGACGATTGCACAGAATAAATTCGCTATAGGGTATATCGGCATCGGCTACATTGACAAATCCGTAAAGATTCTTAAAGTCAACGGGAAGAGCGCTTCACCCGCATCTGTCCGCGACGGATCATGGCCAGTCGCCCGTCCGCTTTTCATGTACACAAACGGCAAGCCCACAGGCGTAATCGGCAAATTCATTCATTTCATGATGTCTGCCGAGGGTCAGAAAGTGGTGAATGAAGTCAAATACGTAAGTATTCAATAAAGATTCCTCTTACCTTATTGCTCCCCTTATAAAGGGGAGGACAGGTGGGGTAATATAAAACCTCCCCTGCCCCTCCTTGCTAAGGAGGGGATTTTAATCGAATTAGCTGAATAAAAGGGAGAATATCAAGGTGCTGAGATAGTGGCATTACGCTGGCAGACAAAAGAAAAGGCTATTGAACTCATCGTAAGTACAGTTGGGTTGACCTCTGTCATAATACTGCTCCTGATCGGGTTCTTTCTTTTCAAAGAGGCTTTTTATATCTTTTTCAAGGCAGGGGTTATGAAAGTATTGTTCGGTATGGAATGGTATCCGACATATGACCCTCCGAGTTTCGGAATGCTGCCGCTGGTTGCCGGGACGCTTGCTGTTACGTTGCTCACAGCCGTTATCGCAATCCCACTGGGACTGGCGACGGCTGTTTACATTGCTGAGATTGCGCATCACAAAGTCAAGGAATTTCTGAAACCTCTCATCGAAATGCTCGCCAGCTTTCCCTCTGTCGTTCTCGGATTCTTCGGCATGGTCATCATCGCGCCCATGCTCTCCAACTGGCTTTCTCCAATACTTTCGGAAACACTCCCCGAAATACTGAGGAGCACCAACCTGCCGTTCATCTCGACAACGCTTGCGGAGTTAGCCTATAACAAACTGTTTATCGCATCAGGACTCAATATCTCCACTGCAGCCCTGATGCTCACGGTAAGGGCTATCCCGGTCATTTCCAGTATTGCCGAGGACGCGCTCACCGCAGTCCCGCGGACATACCGTGAGGCGTCATATTCGCTGGGAGCAAACAAGTGGGAAACCATACTGAAGGTGGTTATCCCTGCATCAGTATCGGGGTTGAGCATCGCCGTTATTCTCGGCATCGGAACGATTATCGGAGAGACTATGATTGTGCTCATGGTTGCAGGGGGCGCTGCGGTAATTCCCTGCGGGATATTTGACCCGGCGCGGCCTATGCCGGCTGCAATTGCTGCTGAAATGGCCGAAGCACCCTATCAGAGCCTGCATTATCATGCATTGTTTGGCGTGGGAGCGCTGCTGTTTCTTATCACTTTTCTTTTGAGTCTCCTCTCGGATTATATTTCAAAGAAATACAGATCGGTAAGAATCGGAGAAAAAATTTAATGTCCGCGGACAGGGAAAAACAAGACACTTTCGACCTGATAAGGAAGAAAAGGATCGATCTGAAGCAGGGATTTTTCCTTAACCTCATGCGGACAATGGGGTTTACCGGAGCATTCATACTGCTGGCAATTCTGTTCTTTGTGGCATATAACGGCATTCATATTCTAAGCTGGGAATTTATTACCCAGCCGCCGGTCGATGCAATGACCAAGGGAGGTATTTTCCCGGTCATTATAGGCACAATCCTGCTGACATTTTTTTGCATGCTTGTGGTCATACCGATTGGCGTAACAACAGCTATTTTCCTTGCAGAATACTCAAAACCCGGAGTACTTCTGAAGATGGTAATGATGTCCATTTATACCCTTGCCGGAGTCCCTTCCGTCGTCTTCGGTCTCTTCGGTCTTGCAGTGTTTGTCGTGGCCTTCAATTTCGGCATGAGTCTGCTTGCGGGTTCCCTGACTCTTGCGATTACGGTACTCCCCTATATTATTTCCACATCTGAAGAATCGTTAAAAGCCGTACCCTACAGTTTTAAAGAGGCCTCCCTGGCGTGCGGAGCAACGAAATGGCAGACGATCAGAAAGGTTATTGTTCCTACTGCCATGCCGGGTATCCTTACAGGGGCAATTCTCGGGACAGCCAAAGTAGCCGGTGAAACTGCCCCTATCATGTTTACCGCGGCCGCATTCTTCACTCCGGGGGTGCCCCGGTCATTGCTGGAACCTGTTATGGCATTGCCCTATCATATCTATGTCCTCGCCACTGCCGGCACGCATATCGATGAAACACGGCCGATACAGTACGGGACAGCGCTGACACTGATCGTACTCGTTCTGGGGATGAACTTGCTGGGGATTATTTTACGTTCAAGACAGAGGAAGAAGAGATCATGGTAGAGAAGAACGCACTGTTCGAGATAAGAAATTTCAGCATCCATTACGGAGATTTTTTAGCAGTCAAGAATGTGACTGTGAACATCGAGGCTCATAAAATAACGGCAATCATAGGCCCCTCGGGTTGTGGAAAATCAACCCTCCTCAGGGCGCTGAACCGGATGAACGACCTCATCGTCACTGCATGGGTAGAAGGGGAAGCATTATTCCATGAGGTAAACATCTATCACAAAGATGCCGATGTTATCGAGTTACGGAAACGAGTGGGCATGGTTTTTCAGAAACCCAACCCTTTTCCGAATTCTGTGTATGAGAATGTTGCGTATGGTCCGAAAATCCGGGGGATAAAAAAGAAAAGCCAGCTCGATGAGATCGTTGAAAACGCTCTTGTCAGAGCAGATCTATGGAAAGAGGTAAAGGATAAGCTCAACGAATCAGGCATGAGCCTGTCCGGAGGACAGATGCAGCGGCTCTGCATTGCGCGCTCCCTGGCACAGGAACCGGAAGTGCTCCTGTTTGACGAACCGACATCGGCTCTGGACCCTATATCAACCGCTAATATCGAAAACCTGCTCCAGGAGCTTCAGAAAACTGTTACCATAGTAATAGTAACTCATAATATGCAGCAGGCTGCGCGGATATCAAAATATACATCTTTTATGTATCTGGGAGAACTTGTTGAGTTCGGGGATACCGACACTATTTTTGTCAACCCCAGGAACAAGCTTACAGAAGAATACATCACAGGAAGGTTCGGATAATGACAATCTTTGATGACGAATTAATAGCGGTAAAAGCAAAGGTTCTGAAACTCGGATTGATGGTGGAGACCGCTATCCGGGATTCTGTCAACGCACTGGTTGAAAGAGACAGTGAACTGGCAAAGGAAGTCATCAAAAATGATCATCTCGTCAACGCACTCGACGTGAGCATCGATGAGGAATGTGTGCGACTGATTGCCCTCAGGCAGCCGATGGCACGTGACCTGAGGCTCATTACCACCGCCATGAAGATAACCACTGACCTCGAGAGGATGGGTGACCTCGCTGTGAACATCGCGGAACGTGCACTGGAACTGAATGAAGAGCCGCAGCTGAAGCCCTTTGAGAATATACCGAAAATGGCGGCAATTACCCAGTCGATGGTCAAGGACGCCCTCGATGCCTTTGTCGCAGGATGCTCGCGCCTTCCCTATGAGGTGATTAAGAAAGACGACGAGGTAGACGACCTGAACGTCAGGAATTTTAATGAACTCCTCTCCCTCATGCTCCAGGACCCGAAGATTATTCCCCTCGCGGTAAAGAGAACCTATATCGCAAAATACCTTGAACGGATCGCGGACCATGCAACCAATATCGCCGAGATGATCATCTATATGTGCAAGGGGAAGATGATCAGACATACAGAGATTACCGACGAATCGTAACAAGGTTCCGGGTTCTTTTATTCCGTCCGTCAATACGCTTTTCGGTCATGACAGGAACAGCAGGCTGCATTCAGTTGACTTTTGTCGCCCATGAGGTACAATTATGCTAAACACTACAACAAGGGAGGGTGCGAATATGGCAAAGGCGAAAAAAGTGAAACAGTTGAGTTTTGAGACGAAAGACAAGGTCGGAATGCTTTCAGCGGTTACTGCTGCGATCGCTGCAGCAAAGGTTGATATTACCGCAATCTGCGCATACGGCATGGACCGTGAAGCTTATTTTATGCTGCTCACCAGCAGCAATGCAAAGACGAAGAAGGCACTCGGCAAGTTGGGTATTCCTGTAGAGGAAGAGGATGTGGTTTTGGTAGAACTTCCGAACAGGCCGGGAGCATTACAGCAGGTCGCGAAAAAAATTGCGGACAGCGGAATTAACATACAGTATATGTATGCGACAGCCGGTTCCGGCAAAACATCAACAGCGGTGCTCGCTACGGACAATGACGCAAAAGCAGTAAAGGTCATAAACAAGAAGTAGCGTAAAGACTAAAAAGTTAATTATTCAGAAAGAGGTCACGGGAAAACCGGAATAAACAGGTGATCTGAAAGATTTACGGAATGCATCGATTGCAGATCGGATTCTTTGAATCAGTGTAAAGGTTGATTTTCCTGTATATCTGACGGTTCCGGTTCTTCTGACGTAGTCTGATCCTGTGACCTCCTTGCAGTGCGTATTCCTTCCACCAGGACTAAAACAAATACAATAGTAAATCCGATAAGAATTCCTATGAGATTGATCAGTTTGAGCACTGCAAGGACGATCAAGATGAATGCAAGGGTAAAAAACCTGAATATGCTCAGAAAAATAACCTTGCCGCTCGCTCTGTACATTGCAAAATCCCTCAGCCCCCACGCGAGGCCTTTCAGATTGAACAAGCCCAGCATCCCGCCGACAAGAATGCTGAAAGGGAGTTTTTTCCATTCATAGGCTGCAGAGAGCAGAGCTGCAGCCACAAGGATCACCATGCCCAGCTTATTTATTCTCTTTATCAGATCCTTCATCGATATTCTTTGCCATTTTGAACAGGTCTTTGAATCCGGCTGCGATACCTAGCAGTGCAAAGATAAAAAGGAGCCAGTGACTCTCCATGCCGAAAAGTTTCTCTAAACCGTATCCTATGGCGCCGCCGACAACCGTACCAATGACTATGTTCAGGCCGGCCGTACTGGCCTTCCACATATGCTTTAAAATTGTTTTGTCGAATATCATGGTTGGTTTGGTAATCCATATAACCCCCCAAAATCCCCCCTTAATTTAAGGGGGGAAATAAGGGGGGTTACGTTCTTTTGGTTCATCTGGTTTCCAGGAGAGACTCGTATACTGCCCGAATTGTCTTTTCTATGTCGTTCACTGAGTGTGCGAGAGAAATGAAGCCTGCCTCGAACTGCGAGGGAGCGATGTACATACCTTTTTTGAGCATGCTCAAAAAGAACCTGGCAAATCTGGCGGTATCCGATGTCTTCGCAGTCTGATAATCGACTACAGGAGTATCCGTGAAATACGTGCAGAACATCGTCCCTGCACGGTAAAACCGCGTCTTTACCCCGGCTCTTTTTGCGGCATCGATAAGTCCTTTTTCCAGGGATGATGCTTTCTGTTCCAGTTTTTTGTATGTGTCCTTTTTTGAGAGTATCTTCAGGGTCTCGATGCCTGCCGTCATCGCAAGAGGATTCCCTGACAGAGTGCCTGCCTGATAGACAGGCCCTTCAGGTGATACCATTGCCATGATTTCCTTCTTCCCGCCGCAAGCACCAACAGGGAGACCGCCGCCGATAACCTTTCCCAGACAGGTCATATCGGGAGATATGCCGTAGTAAGCCTGAGCGCCGCCATAGGTTACCCGGAACCCTGTCATAACTTCATCGAATATCAGGACGATGCCATAAGCCTTTGTGAGTTTTCTTAACGTTTCGAGAAAGCCGGGCTTCGGGAGAACACAGCCGATATTCCCGACAACAGGTTCGAGTATCACACATGCAAGAGATTTCCAGTTATTTTTGATGACTTCTTTGCAAGCAGAAATATCATTAAAAGGCACCGTGATGGTATTTTTCGCATAAGATTTTGGCACACCCGGACTGTCGGGGACGCCGAATGTAGTTGCTCCGGACCCTGCCTTGACAAGCAGTCCGTCAGCATGTCCGTGATAGCATCCTTCGAACTTGATTATTTTGTCCCGGCCCGTAAACCCGCGCGCAATCCTGATTGCGCTCATGGTTGCCTCGGTGCCTGAATTCACCATCCGCACCTTGTCCATTGACGGATAGGCTTTCAATACGAGTTCTGCGAGTTCAACCTCCAGGGAGGTCGGCGCCCCGTAGCTCGTACCTTTGTCCAGGGCTGTCCTGAGTGCATTCATGATCTTTGGATGGGCATGACCGAGTATCAAAGGCCCCCAGGAGAGGACATAATCTATATACCTGTTCCCGTCAACATCATAGATCTTTGAGCCTTGCCCCCTGCTGATAAACACCGGCTTTCCCCCGACCGCGCGGAAAGCCCGCACCGGGCTGTTGACCCCTCCCGGGATAAGCTTTTGGGCTCTTTTATAGAGCCTGTGTGATTTTGTGAACCCCATGGATATCCCCCTGTAATTGTTTTCAGGAATCTGTTTTTTTACTATATCATATGTGACGACAATGATATCACTTTTCTGTATCAAAAAGAATGTATCTTATGCTATAAAAAGAAAATTTATCTTATGGGAGGATCTATGAAAAGATTCACAATTGTGATAACCATTTTTCTCCTTTGTGCTTTCATCGGATGTGCAAAAAAGGGTGAACAGAAGGGGGCATATCTCGCAAAAGTCGGCAGCGCAAAGATTACGGAAGCTGACCTTGACCGTGAAATCAAAAACCTGCCCGAATTCGCACAGAAGCTGTTTGAAGGCAGCGGGGGAAAGGAAAAGTTCCTCGATGAACTCGTCAAGAAAGAACTCCTCTATCAGGAAGCCATGAAGAAGGGCCTCGACAAGGATACCGAATACCAGAAAAAGCTCGAGGACTTCAAGAAACTCACGCTTATCAGTGTTCTCCTGGAAAAGCAGATTGAAGAAAAGACAAAGGTCTCGGACCAGGAAGTAAAAGATTATTATGAGCAGCACAAGAATGATCTCGCAGCAATCAGCAAGATGCGGGCCAGCCACATCCTGGTAAAAAGTGAAGATGAAGCAAGGAAAATACTGGCAAGGATAAAGAAAGGCGAAAATTTCGCAAAGATCGCCGAAAAAAGTTCCCTTGATACCGGCACCGCGAAAAACGGCGGCGACCTGGGATATTTCTCTCAGGGGCAGATGGTTCCCGAGTTTGAGTCTGCAGCTGCCAGACTGAAAGCGGGCGAAATCAGTGAGCCGGTAAAGACACGCTTCGGGTACCATATCATCAAGGTAACCGACAAGCAGATGGGCAAGCCGGTAGAGTTCGAAAAGATCCGGAGCAACATCTACCAGCGTCTCGCAGCAGAAAAACAGAAGGAATTTTTCGATTCCTATATCACTGACCTGAAAACCCAGTACAAGGTTGAGATCAATAAAGATGCGGTAGCCAAACTGTCAGGCGGGTCTGCAACACAAGAAGAGCCTGTTGAACAGCCGGAGCAGAAACCAGAACAGAAAGAAACAGGAAAAGAAAAACAGGAGCCGCAAAAGAAATAAGCAATGAAGAACCCCGCAACAGAAACCGCGGGGCATCAAACATAAAACTTAAAACTTATTGTCATTCCCCGACTTGATCGGGGAATCCATGACCGAGGGATTGGTTTCCCTGGTCAGGCCAGAAAATGACACAAGGAAATCCTAGAGCAAGTTACAGGGAATTATCAATTCCACGAAAGAGCGCCCACTAGTTGCGCTTTTCGAAATATTCTAACGGGCATGAAACCATTTGAAATCCTCGACATCTCAGGCGACATCGGGCTCAGATCTTTTGGCAAAACCGTGCAGGAAGCGTTCGTCAATGCCGCGATCGGGATGTACAGTCTCATTACCGATACCGGGAAAATTGAGGAGAAGAAATCGATTGATGTCTCGCTTGAGAATGATTCGCTTGACAGCCTTTTGGTTGCCTGGCTGAATGAACTTGTTTTCCATTTCGATGCGTACGGGTTTATCGGGCAAAAGATCTCAATCACTGAATCGGACCTGGAGCCCGCAACTCTGAAATCTTACCGGCTGAATGCTGTGCTCTCCGGCGAGGAGTTCGATCCTGACAGACACGAGAGCCGCCTGCTGATCAAAGCAGCCACATACCATCGGCTCAGGATAGCGAAGGTGAATGAGATATGGAAGATAGAGGTAATTTTTGACATATAACCTTTTTAGCATCTTGTGGCGGTAAAGGAGGGCTGTAGTAATACCCCTGCCCCATGGTGCATCCTAAAAGGCACAGGCTTTTCCACTGTTCCTCTGTCTCAACGCCTTCTGCAATAGTTTCCAGATTCAGGGTAGTTGCCATTGCTATGATGGCCGTTACTATTGAAGCCGTGTCTGTATCTGTTGCAATATCTTTTATAAAGGACCCGTCAATCTTCAGATTATCAACCGGGAATCTTTTAAGATAGCTCAGGGATGAAAAGCCGGTCCCAAAATCGTCAATGGATATTTCAACCCCTGTATCCTTAAGTTTTTTAAGCACTGAGCGTGTGTACTCCACATCCTGCATAAAGGTGCTTTCTGTTATTTCCAGGGCAAGGAATGTTGGATCGACACCGATTTCTTTTATGATTCTTTCCAGTATTTCAGCCATATTTTTCTGCCTGAATTGGACTGCAGAGACATTTATCGAGACAGGTATCACCGGATACCCCTGATCCTGCCACTCCTTAATCTGTCTGCACGCTGTTTTGAATACCCATTCGCCCACTTCAAAAATCATCCCTGTTTCTTCCAGCACAGGGATAAACTGCGCCGGAGAGACCAGCCCAAGATCCTTATTTTTCCACCTTATAAGGGCTTCCATTCCCACTATCTTTTTTGTATTCATTTCCCAGTAAGGCTGATAGTAAAGCATGAATTCATCATTTTTCAGCGCCTTGTAAAGGTTCCTTTCCAGCAGAACAAACTCTGATGCTTTCAGATTCATCTCGTCGGTGTGAAACTGATAGGCTCTCATTCCCTGCTTCTTGACATTTGCAAGGGCTAAATCTGCGTTTTTCATTAATTCATTGGTGTCTTTTCCATCGTAAGGATATATTGAGATACCGATACTCAGGGTTAAAAAAATTTCTTTTTCTTCAATCATGATGGGCTGGGAGACGTTCTTCATTATCTCCTCCGCAATGAGGATGATATCTTCAGGCGCAGCGATATCAATAAATGCTATGCCAAATTCATCGTTCCCCAGTCGCGCTACTGTATCACCTTCACGGGTAGATTCTGATAGTCTTTTTGCGACCACCTTCAACGCCTTATCCCCGACATCATGACCAAATGTATCATTTATGGACTTGAACCTGTCAATATCAGTGAATAGGAGCGCAAGAAACCTTTCGTTATACTCAGCTCTTGCCACACCCTGCTTTACCCTGTCGAGAAAGAGGCTTCTGTTTGGAAGGCCTGTGAGCGCATCATAATAAGCAAGATAGTGAAGTCTCTCTTCCATCCTCTTGCGTACGGTAATTTCATCCCGCAATTCTTCATTTGCCCTTACAAGCGCTGCAGTCCGTTCTTTCACCCGCAGTTCCAACTCATCGTGAGCCTTTCGCAACTCCCACTCCGCCTGCTTGCGGGCAGTGATGTCAACATTGACTTCGGCGACCAGCCATTCGCCCTTCTCGTCCTGAAACGGTATGGTGCTAACTTGTACCGGTCTGTTGCCTTCCTTAACCAGGGTTTCCTCTGTAACTGTGATCTCCTTTGTCTCTAAGGCCTTCGGAATGCCGCAGTCAGGACATATCTCAGTTCGGTCCATAAAGTATTCATGGCACTTTCTCCCTGCCGGGTCGCCGTATACTTTTTTCCACTCGGGATCGATGTACCGGATGTTGAAATCCGAATCGATAATATCGAGGCCGGTTTTTGTAGCGCCGAGAATGAATTCTATTTGTTGTTTCAGCCTGGCGACCTTACGTTCGGCCTGCTCGCGTTCAGCAGCTTCCTTGACCAGCAAATCTCTGGAGACAGTCGTATTTTTGAGATCTTCAGCCATCTTGTTAAACGAAGAGGCCAGCATGCCTATCTCATCTTGAGATTCTAACGCTACTTTCACGTCAAGTTCGCCGCTTGAAACTTTTGCCACGGCATCAGTCAATTTCCGGATCGGCCCGGTGATTGTATTGGCAAACCCAAGGCTCCCCAGTACCGCAATCGCAATCAGTATGATCAGAGTAATGAACAAAGCTTCCCATATACGGGCGACTGGATTCGCATAATGGCCTATTGCATATCCCATTATGACTGCCCCCAATCGCCTTCCCTCTTTTTCTACCGGGGCGATGACTTCATATTTATCCTCACTCACTAAAAAAATATGAGGATGCTCAATTTTCATAGCTTGCGTTATTGATGTCTCCTGATCTTGTTTATCCAGCGCTCTATCGTAGTTTTGCGCCAATACATTACCGTGCTTGTCTATGAGTATGGTGGCAAAAATATGTTCTTCACCAAAATGTGAGCGGCCCTCAAAGTTATTCACAAGGTCTTTCAGCTGAGATGAATTAGGTGATAACAAAGGCTGTATGCTTCTTTTGGCTAAGTCTGCGGCAAGACCGACAGCAATTCTTTTTTGCTCCTTCAAGCCCTCTTTATAACTTAGCGACCCAAGCGTTAATCCCAGCGTCATAGCAATCAGAACTACGAATAAGCACTCTAAAATTATTAATCTTGTCCTTATGCTATTGGCATCAAAAAAGGATTTCATCATTTGTCGCCCTTGAATTGCCCGAATGTGAGAATACATACTGACAGAAAAAAGAATACGGCGGTTATTATTGTGCCCGTGAAACCGGCCAAAGAGGTTGCAATACTTTTGCTCTTTATCCCGGGGAAAACGTAATCAGGAATTATCACATACAATATTCCTTTCCCTTCTGCAAGATAAAGGAAACCATGATCTTCGGCCACTCTTTCGAGCCCGTCCAGAAATGGACAGGCATAAGGAGATAAAAAGAGCGCTACTGCCAGTGCGAGCACATATATGACGCTACAAGGTTTTATGACAGGCTGCATACAAATGGGCACTTTTTCATCTGTCAATACGGGGGTGAACCTGTATATCAGTCCAATGATAACAAGGGCAATTATTCCCTCGCCAACACCTATAACCATATGTATGCTAACCATGGACATCACAACACTCAAAGTTGGGCCGGTTCCTGAGATACCGAGCATGACAGCACATGAACCGGACGCCAGAATTAAAGAGATCCAGGAAGATATGAATACATTGAACAGGAGGCCGCTCATGCCTGTGAACAGTCTCTTCAGCCAGTTGTAAGTATAGTAACCTGCGAACACCCCAATCACTCCCATATTGAAGATGTTGGCTCCGAGCGCGAGAACGCCGCCGTCACCGAAAACAAAACACTGGATCACAAGAACAACCGTCAGAACGATCATTGCTGCGGCAGGGCCAAAGAGTATAGCAGCGAGGGCGCTGCCCATAAAATGGCCGGATGTTCCCTCGGCAATGGGGAAGTTCAGCATCTGCAGAGCAAAAATCAGCGCAGCAATACTTGCGGCGAAAAGCATCTTTGCCCTGTCGAACTGCCGGCGAATGACTTTAATGCTAAACACAAGAATTGCTCCTGAGACCAAATCCATACTCAGCGCAACTCCCTTGCTTAAAAATTCATCGGGAATATGCATAGTTATCTACTCCCATTATCTTGACAAAAACGGGCATACCTCGCCCATATCTCTCACGAGAAAAAGCAATTCCTGTGCCATTCATTTCGGTTCTGCTTTTGATTTTTTCCAATCCTTGATGATTTTCTCGCGCAGTCCCGCCTGTTTGTCTATAATTTGTTGTTTTATAATATTTTTATACTCCAATGGGCTTCTTAGGAGGATGCATTTATGTATCGCAATGGTATAATTTATGAGTAGAGAGTCTGTTTAAGCTTCGCATTTTCTCATTCTGTGAGAATCGGAGTTGCGAAAATGCGACCGGTTCAGGATCCCATTGTTAAGTCCGGTGTAAGAAACAACCGAATTTATGGACGGTCTCTAAATAATTCTACCTCAATTCACAGAAAGGTCAAGTATGACGTTAGCGAAACTCAAAAGAATTGATCAAGCGAGGATAGAAATCTCTCCTGATTACAAAGAGGGGATGCGCGTAAAGGGGATCATCTATGTCGATGAACTCCTTGAGAAAGAGCTTGAGCCGCAGGCAATCGACCAGGTTGCAAATGTGGCAACGCTGCCCGGGATCGTCGGCGCCTCCATGGCAATGCCCGACATTCATACAGGATACGGATTTGCAATCGGAGGGGTAGCGGCGTTTGATCTCAAAGAAGGCATCGTATCACCCGGCGGGGTTGGGTACGATATAAACTGCGGAGTACGTCTCCTCAGGAGCAACCTGACCAGGCAGGAGGTCTTGCCCAAACTCGAGAATCTGGTGAACCTTCTCTATTCAGAAATACCGGCAGGGGTCGGATCAAAAGGAAAGATACGGCTCAGTCCTGAAGACCAGAAAAGGATATTGGTCAGGGGCGCCCGCTGGGCTGTAGAGCAGGGATTCGGAGATGCAGAAGATCTCCAAAAAATTGAATCAGGCGGTTGTATGGAAGGAGCCGACCCCTCCCTTATCAGCAATAAAGCATATGAGCGCGGCAGGGCGCAGCAGGGCACACTTGGCTCCGGCAACCACTTCCTTGAAATACAATACGTCGATGAGATTTTTGATGAAAGGGCTGCGAACATTCTCGGTCTTTTCAAGGACCATATTACGCTCATGATCCATACCGGGTCCCGTGGATTCGGACATCAGGTATGCACTGACTTTCTCCAGGTCATGGAACGGGCTGCGCAGAAATACCGGATTCCCTTGTACGACAAGGAGCTTGCCTGTGCCCCCTATGACAGCCCTGATGCCCGTGATTATCTCGCAGCAATGAAGGCCGCCGCAAATTATGCCTGGGCAAACAGGCAGTGCATCATGCACTGGGCGCGGGAAGTTTTCATGAAACAGTTCGGCTTGCCTCCCGGGAAGCTTGGCATGAATTTAATATACGACGTCGCGCACAACATCGCAAAGATTGAGGAACATGAAATCAACGGCATCAGGAGGAAGCTTATTGTCCACAGAAAAGGTGCAACCCGGGCATTTCCTCCCGGTCATCCGGAACTGCCGGATGTGTATAAACCTCTGGGACAACCGGTCCTTATTCCGGGAGACATGGGCAGGTCCTCCTTCGTGCTTCTCGGAACGCAGAAGGCGATGGAAGAGACATTCGGGTCCACATGCCACGGAGCCGGAAGGCTCATGTCCAGGCATCAGGCGATCAGGAGAGCGAAGGGACGGTCAATCCGGAGAGAGATGGAAGACAAAGGCATCATAGTAAGGTCTGCAGGCCGCGATACCCTTGCCGAAGAGATGTCAGACGCATACAAGGACATTTCAAATGTCGTAGAAGTTGTCCACAGGGCCGGCATCTCCACCAAGGTAGTCCGCCTTAAACCCCTTGGGGTGATAAAGGGATAGCAAGAAATCCTGCTTTGCACCTGATTATTTCAGAATCAGATACTGAACCACTGCTCCGGCAAAGACAATAACCCCTGCCGGGATCATCATCCTGTACATCTTCCAGAGATCAGCCTTGAAGTATTCCTTTGTCAGGATAAGACAGACATGGACCGGCGACAGAAGAACACCGATGAGCCCTGATGCAAACGCGAATGAGATTGCGGCTACAGAGGTATTTCCGGTCAGACTGATCAGGAGAGGGAATGTGCTCCCCACAAAGCCTACCGTAATCCCTGTGAGCATCCCTGAAATAAACGGGAGCAGGAAGAGGATGGGAGAAACAGGGATATTTTTTTCCAGGAAGAATTGGCTGAGATTTCTCACTGCCCCTGAATTCTCCATCGCCTCTTTGAAAAACATCACCCCGAGTATGAGGGCAATGACATCAAGGGAAAACCCGTGTCTGAATGTGGCGAGAATATTTTTCGCGCGGTAGCGGTAAAAGAAAAAGAGGAACAGAACGACCGCAATCAGGGCATAATGGAGCTCTATGCGGAAAAGCATAACGAGCAGGAGCACCGAAACGATTGGAGCGAAACTCCATATGCCATGAACAGACATATGCTTTGCTGCAACTGTCCCCCCCCGCAGGCCGTGCATGGCGAACATGAATCCGGTGATCACGAGAAGAGCGGCATATGCAGAATTCGCCAGGATAAGATCATAAAGCTGTATCTTCGTAATCGCTGCCGCGAGCAGAATGCCGGGATATAACGGCAGGACATATTCCCATGGATGTCTGAACCAGTAGTTGATAAACCCCTTTTCCTCGGGGCTCATGCGGGTATCATTCGTCGTCTCCGCAACCATTGGGGCAGAAAAGTATGCCCCGCCCACCGAGGGCATGAGCCCGATCAGAAGGGGCATCGAGATCGTTACGATCTTGCGGTTTTGAAAAACAGTTTTTACCGTATCCATCATCCGGGCAAGGACTCTATGCTCCCTGAGGACCATTTCAAAAATTCTGATGAACGACAATGCGAGGATGAGTTTGAGGGTAACCGGATTCATGACCGTCATCCGGAATGTATCCCATATCTTTTCTGGAGACATCTTATAGAGGAGAATGAGGACAGAGGCTGCGATAAACATGACAAGCCCTATGTTGAGCTTTTTCCTGAGGAGAATCATTATGGCTATGAAGACCAGAAGGAGCTTCACTGCATCATTCATGCACCATTGTAGCACATTTGATTCTCCCTCCTTTGTGCATAACGTATGCAACAGAATATATACACCTATGTTGCAAAAAGGATACAGCAATTCCTGCTGGACAGAACAGGCGCCGGATACGGGAGAGTATATATTTTTGCAATAATTACAACAGGTTAGAAACTAAAAACCTGAAAGGAAGTTTTTTTTATGATTTGGCCTCTTTTTTGCTTTTTTATGTGTATGGTTTTTGAAAAATTGTCAGAGTTTAATTATACTTTTGCTCATAAATTTCTTGACAAATTATTATGAGTAATGATATAAATTTGTCAATATTTAGATTGGTATATAGGGTTCTTATACAGTGACAGCATTCAAATTAGGCAAAAGACCTCCATTGGAGGTCTGCACCTTTTCATAAGGGAGGTGATAGAAAGTTTAGAGTAGAAGAGAATTTCTATCAATAGAGTGGTAAACCCGCCATAGGCGGATCGAGTTAAGAATCATGAAAATTTCTCAATATTAAATTAGGAGGGTTAGCAAGTGAGAAAATATCTGGCTTTAGTGTTAAGTTTGCTTTTTGTAATAAGTCTTGCAGCTACCGCTTCTGCTGAGGACAAGACCGATATCACAATCGGCGGGAAAATCCTCGTCAAAGGCTGGTATGTCAAAAATGTCGCCGGATTGTCCGGATCGGATGTAGTCCCTGTCGGCGATGAAGATTCAATTGCCTTCTGGCACCAGAATGTCAATTTAACAGTTGACGCAAAGGTGGCTGACAACGTCCGTGGCTTCATCGAATTAGAGACAGCTACCGGCACATCCGGTAAGAGCGGTCTTTGGTACTGGGGCGATGCAGCCCGCGGTTATGATGCAAAACCGAATACAAACATCATGATCAGACAGGCCTGGATTCAGTACACCGGTTCCGGTCTTCTCGGTATGCCTTCCGGAATCAAGATCGGCCATATGCCGATTTCAGTCGGCGAGAAACAGTTCCTGAACAACGAGAGATTCGGCGACGACGCCCTTCTCGTATGGGTAGACCCCATGAAGGAACTCCATATTGCAGCGGGAACAGTAAAGCTCAATGAGGGCAGTCTCTATAAGCATTGGGATGACCTTGACGGCTATGTCCTCCTTACGACCTATATGTGGGACAAAGACAATACTGTAGGAGCCAACTGGGTATATGCACACAGCGATGGCAATTGTCCTTCATTAGGTTCGGGAATCAATGTTGAAGACCTCAATTTCCACAACATCGGTATCCATGGAAACGGAAGTATCGCAGGATTGACCTATGGCGCAGAAGCCGATATGCAGTTCGGCAAAGTCAAGGATATCCTCTTTTCAGGTTCAGACCTGAAAGCAAAAGGCTGGGCAGTCTTCGCAAAACTCGGGTATGCCCTTGATATGGTAAACCTGAGAGCATCATTTGCATATGGCAGCGGTGACGATAACGCTAACGATGAAGACTGTGACGAATTCCAGACCCTCCAGGGTTCTGACTATGGCGCAACCGCCAGGATGGTACACTACACCCAGATTTACGAGCGTACAGTAAGAACAGCAGCTCATGCTGCAGCCCTTACCACAACAGTCGGCGGCAACACCACAAACACCGGTATCGCAAACACCACATACTTCAATCTCGGAGTGGACGTCAACCCGATGAAAGAACTCAGCCTTTCTCTTGACGGCTACTATCTGCTGGCTTCACAGACCGGCGCATGGGAAGACGACCTTGGCGTGAGCGTTGACAAGAACCTCGGCTGGGAAATTGACACAAAGATCAACTACAAAATTGCAAAGAACCTCTCTTACTTCGTAGAGGCCGGCTGGTTCAAACCGGATGATTTCTATTCTGACATCGGCGCAGAAGACAAGACCGTCACACAGCTTGTCCATGGAATCTCCCTCACATTCTAATTTATTCTGCATAAGGTGATCTCAAAGGGCGGCTCGCATGAGCCGCCCTTTTTATTGTCTTTCAGAAAACTGTTCTGATAAACTACATGTGAAGATGAGTCTTCGGTCAATTGTGTGGATAATTGCAATAACAAACCTCGTCATTCCCCGACTTGATCGGGGAATCCAGAAATCCATTTGCTGTTCGGGTCCGCCTTTGCAGAAATATGCGGACAGTGGATTATCTATTCTGAAGACCTGGATTATCCGGTCAAGCCGGATAATGACAGGAAAGCATTGTATACTTTTTACCCACTCGATTCCACGACGATTCATGAAAACCAACCACATATTCTTACCCTTTAACTTATGAATTACGGAAAAATACTCACTAACTTTAAGAAGAAAAAAATACTTGTTATCGGAGATATCATCCTCGACCGCTATATATGGGGGAAGGTAAGCAGGATATCCCCTGAAGCGCCTGTCCCGGTTGTTGAGGTTACCGATGAGGACTTTCTTCTCGGAGGCGCCTCGAACGTTGCGCATAATATCGTATCGCTCGGCGGCAGTGCGACCCTTGCCGGTGTCGCAGGGAATGACAGGGGGGGAGATATCCTCAGAAAAATGTTCGACGACAAAGGAATACAGCACGATGGCGTCTTATGGACATCCCGTCCGACAACCATGAAAACCCGCGTGATCGCTCACGGCCAGCAGGTCGTGAGATTCGACAGGGAAGAAAAGACTAAATTCGACGGGAAGCTCTCTGCCCATCTGATCGCGCAGATGAAAAAATCGCTTCCGGGCTATGATGCGGTTATCATATCCGACTATAGAAAGGGCGTTATCTCATCTGAACTTGTGAGAGAGATTGTGCGGCTGGCAAAGCCAAAAAACATTTTTGTATCGGTTGATCCCAAGGTCGGCCATTTTCATTGTTATAGAAATGTCTCTCTCATTACCCCGAATGTCCAGGAGGCTTCGGCAGCATCCGGCATAGAGATCAGGGACGAGAAATCGCTTGTGAATGCAGGGAGGACCCTCCTGAGAAAACTGCCCTGTGATGCGGTCCTGATCACCAGAGGCGAGCATGGCATGAGCCTCTTCAAAAAAGACAACGCAGTGCATATTCCAACCGTGGCAAAAAATGTGTATGATGTCACCGGTGCAGGAGATACGGTTATTGCAGTGTTTACTCTTGCACACGCATCAGGAGCCGGCCTGGAAGAAGCTGCCGTCATTGCAAATCATGGTGCGGGCATCGTAGTAGGTGAAGTCGGAACTGCCGTAATTACCCAGGAACAATTGCGAAATTCATTTTCTTCCGTCCGTCGTAAGTTGAATTCGTCGGCGTAATCCCCGTTTTCAGGTATATCAAGGAGCAAGATTCATTGGGAATAAGCAAAAAAGCGAAAGGACTTTTCACATGGCAAAGGCGGTAGCCCTCTGTTCAGGGGGTCTTGACAGTACCCTTGCGATCCTTGCAATTCTGAAACAGGGCATTGAAGTCCATGCGCTGAAATTCATTACCCCTTTTGACTGTCATACACAGCGGGGAAAATCGGAGAAAGGAGATCCTGCCTCCCTGGCGGAAAAGTTCGGTTTTTCACTTATCTTCTGCACTTTGGACACGCAGTTCCTCGATATAGTCAAGACCCCCCGGCACGGATACGGAAAAAACATGAATCCCTGTATCGACTGCAGGATCCTTATGTTGAGAGAGGCGAACAAAATCATGGAAACTATCGGGGCGGACTTTCTTGTTACCGGGGAAGTGCTGGGACAGCGTCCGATGAGTCAGAGAAAAGACATGCTTTATCATATAGACAAGGAAACCGGACTGAAAGACCTTGTGGTGAGACCGTTGAGCGCCAGGCTGCTCAGAACTACAATCCCCGAGGCCCGGGGAATCTTACAGAGAGAAATGCTCTATGGGTTCAGCGGCCGGTCACGCAAACCGCAGATCGCACTCGCGGCAGAGTATGGCCTGAAGGATTATCCTTCTCCTGCCGGCGGATGCCTGCTTACTGATCCGATATATGCTCACAGGCTGAAAGATCTGCTTGTTCATACCCCCTCCCCTTCCCTCAGGGACATCGCATTGCTGAAAACAGGCAGGCATTTCCGGTTCTCTCCAACTTGTAAAATCGTGATCGGGAGGGACAAGAGTGAAAACACAGAGATAGATTCTCTCCGCACAGCCACTGATTTTCTTTTACGGGTTGAGGGATATGGAAGCCCGCTGGCGCTGGTGAGAGGACAGATTTCTGATGAAGCGTTAACCGTCGCTGCTTCACTCTGTGCGCGGTATTCCGATGCGAAGAATACTGGGGAAGTTCTGGTCTCGGTATTTCGCCGCGACAATGTTTCTTCGCTCAGGGTCACGCCTGCGGGAAACATGGCGCTTGAAGCATACAGGATAGAGAAGAGGAAAAGGTCTCTTGAGATTTCTCAGACCGAGTTGTTAAGCTAGAGTATAACTTATTATTGCAAGGAGGTTATATGAAAAGAATTCTTTCACTTATCATCGTTGTTTCCCTGCTCGCACTGACATTCGGCTGTACTGAATATCATGCACAGGGAGCAGGAGCGGGAGCTTTACTCGGCGGCGTTGCGGGAGCTCTCCTTGACCATAAAAACCCCTGGAGAGGCGGGGTAATCGGCGCCGCTATCGGCGGAGTGGGCGGGGCTACCTTGACGGACATTTCTATGAGAGCTTCAAGAGAGTCTGCTGCTTCAAACCAACCGGTGGAATACAGAACGACTGACGGCGCCGGTGTCTATCGTGCTGATCCTGTAAGCTATAACGCTCAGACAAAATGTCATAAGGTCCGTGAGAGAGTATGGGAAAAGGACCAGCTTGTAAAAGACCAGGTGCGGGAAGTGTGCGAAGGCGAAAAAACTGAACCGACTTATTAAACTGAACTATCACTAAAGCGACATATATAATTTCGAATAGAACACAGTAACTGTCATGCCGGCCCGGCATCCTTCTTCAGGAAAGATTCCCGACAAGCGGGAATGACAACTATGTAGAGTCTATACACAATATCTGAGGAATGTAGATAGTGTGAGAGCGCTGTCTGCATTTCTCAGAGTTAAGAGTCTCTCCCGGAGTAAACTTCCCGCAAGAACTTTTTTAGCTCCTCCGGGTCTCTAATCGGCTCGTAACAGACTGTATCGATACAGGGGACAACAAAACCCTTGTCGTCTTCATACACAACACTCAGATAAGGTATAAATGATGCAAGGGCTGTATTGGCCAATTGACTGTCCGGCTTTGCCTGTATTGTCAATTTCATCATCATAGAGAATGCCTCAAGGGCACAGAAGTAATATGCGGCATGAAGAGGAGAATCTTTTGCTGTCGATGAAAAAACCTTGAACGCAGTTTCTGCATGTACACGATACTGCACTTTCCCGGTCATGGAGTATAGTTGCAGGAGAAGCAGAATGCCCACTGCATTCGCCGACGGATGGGGTATGTCTTCTATGCTCTTCAGACGCAACCCGATAACCTCTGTCTCTGTGTCAAAGAATCCTCCCTCTTCCTCATCCCAGAACTTTCCGATGCATGCGTCCATGCATTCAACTGCCCGGTGGAGATAAGAGTGATCACCAGACACTTCATATGCAGCGATCAGCGCCTCTGTAAGATAGATATAATCATCAAGCACAGCCTTGACTCCTTCTGTATGAAACAGTTCCCCTCCGGCAGAATGCATCTGTAAAATCCTGTTGAGACTTTTAAGCGCAAATCCCCGGATATCCGCATCACCAAGAATTCTTGAGGCCTTGAGGCATGAGGTGACAAGCATGCCATTAAGAGAGGTATAGAATGTCCTGTCCACAAAAGGTGTTGTTCTTTTCTTCCGTGCAGCGAGCAGCTTCTCTTTCCCGGAGCGGATTACCGACTGTATTGTCTGTATGTCCTTTCCGGTTCTCTGAATAATTTCCTGCAGAGCCGTCGAGACAAACAAGACTTTTCTGGACTGGTCCTGGTGCATGGCTCCCCGCTCGTCAAGCAGGTGAAGGGACAGGATCTCGTATTCGTCATCACTGAACATCCGTCTGAAATCTTCCTCTGTCCAGGTAAAATATCCTCCTTCGTCTTCAGGACCGACATCGGCGTCCTGACTTGCGTAGAATCCACCCTCCGGGTCAGAGAGCACGTCTCTGAGGAATTTGATAATCCCTTCTGCGACATCCCTGAAATATTCATTTCCGAACACCGCATACGCGTCTGTGTAATTTCTCAGATGCCATGCGTTGTCGTCAGCCATCTTCTCGAAGTGGGGTATAATCCATGCCTCGTCAACCGAATACCGGTGGAACCCGCCGCCGATCTGGTCGTGTATGCCGCCATCCGCCATCGCTTCAAGGGTTTTCTTTACGGCATTTCCCTCCGATTCTCTTTTTGCAAGGAAGAACCTGTTTATGAGGAGAGTGAGAGCCCCCGGCATCGGGAATTTTGGAGAGTGGCCGAAACCGCCATTCCGGGTATCAAAGGCAGAGAGGATCCCCCTTACAGACTCGCTTGTCAAAAGCCTGTTTATCTCACCCCCCCCGGGATATTGGGGCTTCAGGAGATCGAGGAGCTTCTGGCTATAGGTTAAGACTTCAGTGCGGTTTGTAGAATAATAGCTGGCTGCCTTTTCGAGAACCTTCTTGAATCCGGGTCTTCCCTGCATATCCGCAGGAGGGAAATAGGTGCCTCCGAAAAAAGGCATTCTATCGGGAGACAGAAATACACTAAGCGGCCAGCCTCCTCCATGCCCCATCACAGCCACTGCCTGCTGATATCTTCTGTCTATATCAGGCCGCTCGTCTCTGTCGATCTTGATGCATATATACTGTTTGTTGAGCAGATCTGCGATTTCAGGGTCTTCAAAAGACTCCTGTGCCATGACATGACACCAGTGGCACCAGACGGCCCCTGAACTGAGGAAAACCGGTTTGTCTTCCTGTCTCGCCCTGTCAAATGCCTCATCCGACCAGGGATACCAGTCTATCTTCTGCTTTGCCGCATGCCTGAGGTAGGGAGATTTTTCGTGAGAAAGTCTATTCATAGTAAACTATGTTCAAAGAATTGTCCGCACTGATTATTAACACTTTCATGGTATCTTATTTCAGCCTCCCCTCCACAGCGGCCCAGTTGATATTCTTGAAAAACGCTGCGATATAGTCGGCCTTTTTAAGCCCGTAATCGAGCATAAACGCATGTTCGAAAACATCCATAATAAGGAGGAGAGTGCACCCTGCGGGATGGGCAACATCATGCTCATTGATCCAGAAGTTTATTAACCGTCCGGTTGCAGGATCCTGATAGAGAGCAACCCAACCAATGCCTCTCATCGCCCCGGTGGCCCTGAAATCCTTTTCCCATACTTCATTGCTTCCGAAATCCTCAACAAGCTTTTTCGAGAGCCGGCTTGCCTTGTCCAGCGGTGTTTTGCCTCCGAGGTTTTCAAAATAATACTCATGCAGTCTCATGCCATTGAATTCCCATCCGAGTCTTCTCTTCAGTTCCGCAAATTCAGGAGTACCGGCCTTGTCGTCCTTCACCATCTGAGCGAGGGAATCGAGCACCTTGTTCGTATTGGTAACGTACCCCTGGTAGAGCGTGAAATGATTCTTCAGGAGAGTTTCGCTGAATCCCTCCATCCCCACGATATTCGAATAATCCTTTGCAGTGTAAGCCATAGTGTTCCTCCTTTTCGGTCATTTATTCGTCTTTTTCCTGAAAACCCTGCAGCACAAACCTCATCCGTCTTGCCAGCTCCCTCAATGAATCGGCAAGACTCATTCCTTTATCCAGGAGTTCTCTCACAACATCAGCCTTTGAAAGCTCATTCACGATTGTTTTGCTTTTTTTATCGGCCAGACAGATATTCTGCCCTGTATCAATCTGCTGGGTAATACATCCTTCTATCTGTTCTGCGGTATACTTCTTCGTAAGCTCCCTGATCTGTTTTACATCCATAGGTATATACCAATGAGAGCAAGAGCAATGCCAAATTGCAACTGATTGATATTATTGATATTTATTACACCAGCCCGTCTTTTCGCAAGTCATTTTGCCGTACCCTAAGGACAATATTCCCTGAAACGGTTCAACCGGATTTTTCCCGGAGCAAATGATTCAATCTGCGGCAACCACGGGATATGGCTCAATTTCTGAAGAGAGATCACGGGTAGTCTCGATGAGGCTGAAGACGAAGCGGAAGCCTCACGTATGAATTGAATAAAAACATTGGAGTCAGATAAAGGCTGGGATAAAAGCAAAGATAGTTTATCTCTCTTCAGAAATTGAGCCATATCCCTTCCTCAGAATATTTTGGAAAACCATGAATTTGTATATAATGATTAAAGTATACAGTATCATGCTGCTTACAGCCTTGCCTGCAAGGAGGATATATGGACGCCAAAGAAAAAGCTCCGGAGATTATCAAAAGGTTAAGAAAGGAATATCCGGAATTGAAGACAGCCCTTCAGTTCGGCAATCCCTTCGAACTCCTCGTTGCAACAATCCTCTCGGCACAGACCACAGATGTCCTTGTCAATAAAATTACTGAAAATCTTTTTAAAAAATACAGGGCGATAAAGGATTATGCGGACGCACCGCCCGGAACATTCCAGAAAGATATCAGTTCTGTGAATTTTTACAAGACGAAAGCAAAGAATATACAGAACACCGCAAAAATGTTACTGGAGCAATTTCACGCAACAGTGCCAAAGACCATGGAAGAACTCATACGCCTTCCCGGGGTTGCGAGGAAGACTGCGAATATCATCCTTTTCAATGCCTATGGCATAAACGAAGGGATCGCAGTGGATACCCACGTGAAGAGGCTTGCAAACAGGCTCGGACTTACCCGGAACGAAAACCCGGTGAAAATCGAACAGGATTTAATGAAAATAATCCCCAGGGACCAATGGGGAAACATTACCCACCTTCTCATATTTCACGGAAGGAAAATATGCCCGGCAAGAAAACCGAACCACAGGGAATGTATTCTCTACGATATCTGTCCTTCGCGAAATATTTGACAGGTTCCGAAGAGAACATACTAAGACGGCAAGAAGTCAGGATTCATGTTCTGACACCCTCCCCTTTATCCCCTCCCCTCAAGGGAGTGGAGATTATTAAGTCCCCTCTCCCTTGAGGGGAGAGGGCAAGGGTGAGGGTGAAATGTAGTATTATTTATGCACTTATTAGTAAATACATCAAACCAAAAGGATAAAGCAGTGAAAAAATCGAACCTCAAATTCATTGAACCAAAAAAAAAGGCCGGCCTCATCGTGGTTCTGACCGGTGACGGGAAGGGGAAGACTACGTCCGCACTCGGGATGGCGCTGAGGGCAGCCGGGTATGACATGCGGGTCTGCATCATCCAGTTCATGAAAGGCGATATGCACACGGGGGAAATCGACGGCATAAAGAAATTATCTCCCGCTGTTGAGTTCCATCTCACCGGGAAAGGCTTCTACGGTATACGGGGGGACCTTCATTCACATGAAGAGCACCGCAAGAATGCCCAGAAGGCAGTAGAAATGGCGAAGCAAAAAATGCTTTTGGGGAATTTCGACATGCTGATCCTCGATGAAATCAATAATGCGGCCTCGCTGAAACTCGTTGACCTCCCCCAGGTGCTTGATTTACTGGAAAAGAAACCTCCGCTTCTGCACCTTATTCTCACAGGCAGAGATGCCCATCCGGAGGTAATCGCAAGAGCGCATACAGTAACGGAAATGAGAGAGGTGAAGCATGCCTACAGGCAGGGGATTGAGCCCCAAAAGGGGATAGATTACTGAGAGACTTCCGGGAATCGCGGGGGAAGATGATATCCCACTGTAGTTTTTCTCAATAATAATTGACAATGAAACCCAAAGCGTATAATCTTTGGATCAAATGTATAATCGACATAAAATAAATGTTACCACAATAATTTTGAAAATTATCTCCATTCTTATGGTCTTATGAAAATGCATGATCATTACCTTCAAACACTTTCTAAACGCTTTGAATTAGCCATTCAATCTATTTCCTGTTTCGGCAGAACATGCATTTGAATATGGCCCGGAGTTTGAGGTTGTTGTCTGCAAAATGCTAAGGGCTATGCTCCCAGAGAAATATGGCGTATGTCGAGGGCACGCTATTGACAAATTTGGGAACAAGGCTGGTCATGACATCATTATCTACGATCGTTTGTCATACCCTACATTTCTTCTTCGCGATGAGTACGATTATTCAAGGAAAGAGAGGATTCCAATTGAAGGTATATACATATACATTGAATGCAAGCACACTCTGATAGTTGATGGAGGTGATCTTCCTGCAAGCTGCGGCACAGCAGTTCGGCAAGCCGAATCAGTCAAGCAATTGATATCCCAAAGGGAGAAGCTAACATGGAATCATATCGACTCATATATTGAAAAAAAAGGCTTTGTCAAGGAATCGCCAGAATGGCTTCCGGATTTTAGGAACCCACCCTTTGCGATGATATTATCCAGAAGAGTAGCCCACAAGAAACCTTCAAATCTTATGGATGATCCCGAGGCAATTCATCAAATCCTACTTCAAGCTTCAGATATTCAGAAGTCTGAGTTTTTACCTGATCTCATTGTCTTAGGTAAGCATAATATTATGATTCCGTCATATGTGCGAGACGGGGAACAAGAAAATAATTTAAGTCTATTTCATCTTCCTCGCTTCAAAACTTGGGGATATTCTTGTTACAAAATACCGGAATTGGCCTTCGGTCACGCTTTTGCACATCTAATGGCTGTATTAGATTGGATCCGACTCGGTCCTCTACCTTGGAATGAGCTTTTGAATGAAAATCTATAAAAAATGCTATCATTGCGCTTGAACTAGGACGTGGTGAAAGCCTCTCTCGAGGGTTCAAGTTTGTAACTTGAACCCTCTACTGTTTTTATTCACTGGATCAACAATTACTCATCGTTAAATAAATTAATGGGTTCAGGTCGGAGAGACTGAACCCGCAAGAATCGGCCAATTCTCTCCGGTTATAAAAAATCCATCATATCCAACCGGTCATCAGGGTCGTCGAAAAAAACTTCATCCGGGTTGAAGCGCTCAGGATCAAAATCCCCTCCGGCCCATTCAAGCATTTCTTCATATTCTTCGTGATGAGGGTCCATTATGATCTCCAGGAAGTGCGCATAGCCTCCGGTGCCGCCGCAGTCTTCGGGCGGGCATGCCCTCGCTCCGGCAATGCATATAGGGTAATCAATATCCTTCTCTCTTGGCAGGATTTTTTCGAGTTTTATTGTATGCTCCCAGTCATCTCCAAAATCATATATGTAATCAGCCTTATCGTTCCGTTCCGAAAACCATTTTGATATCTTCTGTTTCGTCTCCAGGAGAGTGGTCGATCCCATATCAGAATCAAGTTCTTCATCCTCCATTCCTATAACCGCTTTTCTCCCGGACGAAGGATCAGACATTCTAAACATGTGCAGGTGAGTATCCGTCCACCCCATAGCGTCCTGGAGAGCGACATGCAAGTCCCAGAAGGTATAGGTTTCCGGCACCTGGATGCGCCTCCAGATAGCAGGTTTTGTATGCTTCAGAGTGATTTTGAACTGACAGACTTGTTTAAATTTCCTTTTCATACTGCCTCCTTTCCAGGCCATTTTACACAAGCAATGTTATACAACAATGACGTCGTGAATGTCGAGCTTCCAACAGCCTGCTGGAACTTACAATGGCTCATTGCTATTTCAAGCATATTTTTGGATAATGAATAAGAATGAAAGAGGTTATTCCTGAATTATTATTCGAAGCAGCAGAAAAATCAAAAGATACAGCCGCTTTCAATTATTTTCATCATGGCTGGGTAACAATCACCTATAGCGACCTCCTGTCAACCACCAAAAGCATCGCATCCTACCTAATGAATACCGGCATACAGAAAGGTGACAGGATTGCAATCCTCTCTGAAAACAGGCATGAATGGTGTACGGTATATCTTGCCATATCCCTGGCAGGCGCTGTAGCAGTCCCGATTGATGCACAACTTGGTCCGGAGGAAATAAAAAACCTCCTTGCCGATTCAGAGTCAAGGGTAATTTTTCACAGCGCAAAAACCCGGGAAAATCTTCTCAATGCACTGAATCTCCTTTCTTCCTCCTTTCCCCCTGTCAGTGTAAATTTTGATGCTCCCTTATTTATGGACATATGCCGGACCCCTCACTTGAAAGACTACCCCGGTATATCTGAGGACGATATCGCATCACTCATCTATACCTCGGGCACGACCGGCACACCAAAAGGAGTTCTGCTTACCCACAAAAACTTCTGTTCTGATGCAGAAGCTATTGAAAAGATCGGGATTATCGCACCCGGTGACAACTTTATATCGATACTCCCGTACCACCATACCTATCCTTTCATGGGAAACTTCATTCTCCCCCTTTCTCTGGGACTTACCATAACCTTCCCGCCTAGCCTGAAAGGCCCTGAGCTCCTGGCAACGATACGGGAAAAAGGTGTTACCATTCTTGTCGGTGTGCCGCAACTGCTTGAACTGATAAGGAACGGTATTCTCGGTAAGATAAAACAACTGCCCGGACCACTGCCGGGGATAATGCTTCGTGTACTGAAACTCTGCGGTGGCATCAGGCAGTCAACGGGAATCAACACCGGCAAAGTGATATTTAAATCAGCGCACAGGGCACTCGGTGGCCAGTTCAGATTCTTTGCATCCGGCGGCGCAAAACTGAACCCTGAAGTCATGCAAGACCTTGAGGCGCTCGGATTCACTCTCCTTGAAGGGTATGGACTGACAGAAACCTCACCGGTAGTCACGTTCAACAGCCCCCGTCTCAAGAGGAAGCCCGGATCGATCGGCAAACAACTTCCTTCAGTCGAGATAAAGGTCATCAGTCCTGAAACCCGGAAAGAAGCAGGCATCATGGAAGAGGGAGAAATTGTGATAAAAGGCCCTATGGTCATGAAGGGCTATTACAGAAATCCACAGGCAACAGAACAAGTACTGAAAGACGGCTGGTTCTCCAGCGGCGACCTTGGATACAGGGACCAGGATGGATATATTTTCGTTACCGGAAGATTGAAAGAAGTGATTGTTTTGAGTTCAGGAAAAAATATATACCCGGAAGAAGTAGAGAAACAGTACCTGAAAGTCCCGCTCATAAAAGAGATATGCGTGATGGGGATTGAGGAGAAAGGGCTGGTAGAGTCCCTCCACGCAGTGGTCGTGCCCGACTTTGAATATGCGAAAAAGGCACAAATCGGAAATCTTCAGGAGACCCTCAAATGGGAGATAAACGATGTCTCGCTCACGCTCCCTCCGTTTATGAGGATCAGGGGATATTCCCTTCATTCCGACCCCTTGCCGAGGACGCCTCTTGGCAAGCTGCGCAGGTTCATGGTGAAAGACCTTTTGGACGTAAAAATGGGAAAGTCTAAGGTGAAAAGAGAAGAGGAGACTGTTTTCATCGAGGACCCGCTTGGCAGGAAGATAGTCGAAAGTATTCAATCATTACTAAAGGAGAAAATCGCTGTCCAGCTGAAAGATAATCTCGAACTCGATCTCGGCCTGGATTCTCTTGCAAAGATCGAGCTTATTGTTTCACTCGAAAACGCGTTTTCTATAAAACTGCCGGAAACATTTCTTGCCGATATACAGACAGTCGGTGAACTTGTAGGAAAAATTAAAGAATATGGTACGGTTTTCACACAAGGGGAAGAAAAACCACCGGACTGGAAAGACATCCTTCTTACAGAACCTGTGATCGGGGATCAGAAAAAAGTGGGGCTGCACCTTGCTCCTCTTGAGGATGGGATCACTCTTTGTGGTTTGACACTGTTGCAGGTACTGGGAAAACTATTCTTCAGACTGAAGGCGAAAGGGCTGGAGAACATCCCTGAAAAGGGCCCGTATATAATTGCCCCGAACCATACAAGTTATCTCGATGCCTTCGCAGTCGGCGCTGCTCTTCACTTCTCCACCTTTCAACATCTCTATATCCTGGGTAGTCAGCAATATTTCAGCAGCAGGCCGGGGAAGATATTCGCACGACTTGCACATGTCATTCCTATCGATCAGGAAACCTATATGAGCAAGTCATTGCAGATGTCGTCTTATGTACTTATAAATGGAAAAGCGCTTATGGTCTTTCCAGAAGGCGGCAGATCATTCGACGGCAACCTCCTGGAATTTAAAAAGGGAGTCGGTATCCTCGCAAGAGAACTGAATATTCCTGTCATTCCTGTATATATCAAAGGCGCGTATCAGGCCCTGCCGCGCACCGCCCGCCGGCCTAAATTTACCGGGATTGTTGTTATCTTTGGAAAACCACTTCGGACTGCCGATATCGATTTTTCAAAAAAGCCTGCGGGAACAGACGATTCTCAGTTCTTTGCAAACACACTCAGGGAAAAAGTACGTGATTTACAGGAACTGCAATAAGGGGGCAGGGTCCGACAGGTCCTCTGCAACATAGTCTGCCCCGGCATCCCTCAAGTCGTCAGCGGAATAAGGGCCTGTAGCTACCGCAAAACAGGCAGCTCCATATATTTTTGCACATTCCACATCGCGGGGAGTGTCACCTACCACAATGCATTCTTCAATCCGTATCGTGTGTGAGGAGAACGCCTGGTAGCGGTTGACTGCAACGGGCAGGAGCATGTTCCGGTCTTCATCATCGCTGCCGAACGCACCGCTTGGAAAATATGCGTTGAGCTGAAACGGTTCGAGCTTTATCCGTGCACCCCTTTCCAGATTCCCTGTGAGAAGTCCGAGGGCCATACCATTCATGTGGTGCAGTTTCTCGAGAGTCTCGTAGATACCCGGTTTGATTGTCTTCCGGTCATTCTGTATCTCCGAATGGAGATGTCTGAGGTATGTTTCCACGATTAGTTCCAGATTGCCGTCTGCCGACAGACCGTGTTTTATCAACCCTTCACGCATGATTGACGGGTCGGTCTTTCCGGCCATACTGATGCCGTGGAAACCGTTCTCTATCAAAAATAATTCTTTTAGGGCGGAATCAAGGGCACGAACCCCTGCCCCGCCTGAGTCGATAAGTGTGCCGTCTATGTCGAACAGTATGAGACGCATGAATTATTTTACCTTTAAAATCGCAGAATATGCACCCCTTCGTTTATCTTTGGCGAGGAAGCATACCTGTCCCGAACAACTAGTGTAATGTCCCATGAATAACTTGACAATAATAACGAATTGCACTATGCTTCCTCGAAAAGAGAGGGGGAAGCTTATGCCTCGTGGTAGACCAGTCATTCCGCTTGCCTTGAGTGAAGAGACGCGCAATGAACTTGAA
>JAKLQR010000350.1 GCA_022013235.1 Thermodesulfovibrionales bacterium
AATATGTATGTTTTGCAAATTCTGTCATTCCCCGACTTGATCGGGGAATCCAGTATTTGCTCTATGTCCTGGATTGTCCGGTCAAGCCGGACAATGACAAAATATAAGTTTTAAGACGTGGTCATTTTCAGAGAAAAACAGGGGAGTCAAAAACGGGTGAGAGGAGGAACCGATGACAGAAATCACTGAAAAGCTGGGGGTAATAGCCGAGCGGATAAGCGAACATATCGTAGCGGTCAAGGGTACGCTGGAACTTGTGGACGCTTCTGTTGACGAGGAGGAACTCCACAGCCTGGTCCTGAAGGCAGTAGACCGGATGGATACCCTCCAGACATTGTCCAATGAGATGCTCTCCCATATGGCGCAGATTCTGGAAAAGATACGGGAGACAAAACCAGAATAGTCAAAACCGAGCTTCATTGAACGAGTCAATAACATCTCCGGTGCAGGAATGCTTCATCATCGCATTTCAACCAGGAAACCCAGCCTCGGGGATCCTTTTCCCTCATGAAAGTCCTCTCCTTTCCGGCAAAATAAAATCTGGAAATATCTGCAAAAAACTTATAGAATAGCAGCATATTTTACAAAAATCGATATACCGCAGCAGCCGGATTTGTCAGAAGGGGGTGATACTGCAACAAAAAATTCTTATTTATTACGGAACGATTGAGGGAGCAAAACAGCACTGATAAAAACAAAGGAGGGAACAATGGTGAGAAGAATCGGTTGTGTTATTTTTTCGATATTATTGGTAACGGTCATGGCTGGCTGCCAGAAAGCGGAAAAGCCTGCTGAAAAACCGGCAGCTGAGGTCAAACAGGAAGTGCACTGGGGATATGAAGGAGAAGGCGCGCCTGCTAACTGGGGTAAATTAAAACCTGAATATGCACTGTGCGGTACAGGGCAGGCACAGTCTCCGATTGATGTCGACAAGACATACAAGACTGCTCTGGATTCCATAGCGTTTGCGTACAAGCAGACACCATTGAAAATTGTCAATAACGGCCATGCTATCCAGGTGAATTGTGAGCCGGGAAGTTCAGTAATGATAGACGGCGCAAAATATGAACTGCTCCAGTTCCACTTCCATGCACCGAGCGAGCATACGGTACAAGGCAAATTCTATGATATGGAAATGCACCTGGTGCATAAGAATGAGGCCGGTGATCTTGCGGTAGTCGGCGTGTTCATGAAGAAAGGCCAGGCGAACAAGATCATGCAGGTCCTCTGGGACAATCTCCCGACAGAAGTAAATAAAGAAAATGTTGTAGAAGGAATCTCAGTCGATGCGACAAGCCTCCTCCCGAAAGTCAGGGGTTATGTTCATTATTATGGGTCCCTCACCACTCCTCCCTGCAGTGAAGGAGTCAACTGGAGCGTGATCAAAGCTCCGATTGAGGTTTCAGAGGAGCAGATACAGAAATTCAAGACACTCATGGGTGTGGACAACAACCGGCCCGTGCTGCCTGTCAATAAAAGATTCGTACTGGAGTCAAAATAAGAAGATAGATTTTTCAGAGACTCTATAAAGAGAAGAGGGCGGGAGCCAATCCCGCCCTTTTTTTGTGGCTGTCGAAAGGATACTCTGCCCTTCGGGTTATGGATTCGTCCTTCTCATTAGGTAATACTCGTGTTTCCCTTTAGAATAAAAGCTATTGCAAGAAACAAAACCTGGCCCGAATTGCCGTGCTTTTTTAAAGGAGGAATTTGCTTTGAGTCAATTACATTTACACCCCCTACCGAGGTAGGGTTGACTTGCTCATAATAACAGTTAATAATCTATAAATAAACCTTAAATATCTATATAACAAAATGAAAATAGAACAAAAGAGGTGGACGGAAGAAAAGGGGTGGGTCCCAGAGTTCAAAGGGATTGTTGATGAAGCGGTGCAATTGGTTTTATTATTCAGTGCTACTCAACTATTAAAAGATCTCACATATATTCATGATATTAAGACTGCTTATCCAAAAGCTCATCTTTTCGGCTGTTCCACGGCGGGTGAAATTTTCGGTACACAAGTCACTGACAACTCGCTGGTAATCACGGCAATCCGCTTTGAATCCACACAAATTAAAGGTGCCCAGGTAAAAATAAGCAGTTCTCTTGAAAGCCTTCAAGCAGGTGAAATTCTTGCCCGATCTCTTGAAAAGGATGACCTTGTGCATGTCATTGTGCTCTCAGATGGAATTAATGTGAACGGAAGTGACCTGGCGAAGGGGTTGACTAACAATTTACCGGAAGGAGTCTCAATCACAGGGGGACTTTCTGGGGATGGTGATCGCTTTCAAGAGACACTTACATTCTGGGACGACATTCCTGCGAGAGATACTATTTCTGTGCTTGGTTTGTATGGAAAAAGTTTAAAGGTTGGTTACAGTTCTCTTGGAGGGTGGGACCCCTTTGGACCTGAACGGTTAATAACACGATCAAAAGGGAATATACTATATGAACTGGACGGAAAATCTGCGCTGGAACTATATAAAAAGTATTTAGGGGAACACGCAAAAAATCTTCCTGCCTCAGGCCTGCTTTTTCCACTTAGCCTTCGCACTGGGGAAGGAGAGAACGGATTGGTTCGTACAATTCTCTCTATCAATGAAGAAGACCAGAGCATGATGTTTGCCGGAGATGTTCCTGAAGGAGTATATGCCCGGCTCATGAAGGCAAACTTCGACAGATTAATCGATGGGGCAATAGGTGCAGCAAAAGATAGCTATAAGGCTATTGGTTCATTTTCTCCTGAACTTGCAATCCTCATAAGTTGTGTAGGCAGGAAAATGATCCTCAAGCAGAGGACAGAGGAAGAAGTGGAAGGGGTTCGGGAAGTCCTGGGAGACAAAACAGTGCTCACCGGATTTTATTCCTATGGAGAGATCTGTCCTTTTATTTCAGGTACCAAGTCTGAATTGCATAACCAAACTATGACAATAACCCTCCTTTCAGAGAAATGAAGAATCCAATATATGCACAATCTACTCAAGCGCCAACTAAATAAATATTTTGGAGATTCCCTTCAAGTTCCCACGGAATGGCAGAAGTTTGTTGAAGCAGTGAATGATGCATACATGCAATCCGATGTTGATAGAGGTATGTTTGAACGGTCACTCGATATAAGTTCCCAGGAACTCCTCCACACAAATTCAGAAATGAGGTCTCTCATCTCCCTTCTCGCTGCCACGATAGAGTCAACTGCCGACGGAATTCTGGTGGTAAACAGAGAAGGCAAAATTGTCAGTTTTAATCACAAGTTTATAGAAATGTGGCACATTCCTCAGCAAATTCTTAATTCTCGTGATTCAGATCAGGCATTATCATTTGTTCTCGATCAACTTGAAGACCCTGAAGGATTTCTCAAGAAAGTGAGAGAACTATATGCTAATCCTGAAGCTGAGAGTAATGAGGAAATAATATTCAAAGATGGAAGAGTATTTGAACGATATTCACAGCCTCAGCGAATAGGACAAACAATTGTAGGAAGAGTATGGAGCTTTCGCGATACCACAGGGCGCAAGCTTGCCGAAGAGGAATTAAAGAGAAGCTATGAATTTCAAAAGAGAGTGATGGAAAATGCTACAAACGCAATCTATGCGCTCGATTTAGAAGGCAAGTTTACCCTCATCAATCAGCGCGCTTCTCAAATTACTGGATATGAGATAAATGAATTAATAGGACATCCATTCTCGATACTTTTCCCGCCCCAGGCTCTTTCCAAGGTTAATGAAATATTTATTCAGATTATAACTCAGGGCATTACAGTATCACAATTTGAGATCGAACTCATCAGGAAAGATGGCAAAACTGTTGTAATTACCTTCAGTGCAGGACCACTTTTACAGGAAGGTAAAATTATAGGCGCAGTCGGAACTGCAGAAGATATCACTGAACGCAAAAAGATGGAAGAAGAGATCAAAAAGCGAATTAAAGACCTCGAGGATTTTTATGATATGGCTGTCAGCAGAGAGATAAGGATGAAAGAGCTAAAAGATAAAATGAAAGGATTAAAGGAAGAATTAGAAAAATATAAAAGCCATAGCCAGACTTACTAAACCCCGTTTTGTTTATAGATTTCATCAAGAAATTGTCAACCTTAATGCTCTTCTAAGAGGGGAGGTCTTGTAAATTGAAATACAAAGATATTGTATGCTGTATGATACTCTAGCTTTGTGGCAAGACCCTTACTGATGGAATACGACGGAGTCTTGTCCCACATAACTTCACGTGGCAATGAGTGGAAACCAATCTTTCAGTATAAAGAAGACCGAAGTGTTTTCCTTGAAACTATGACCTTAGAATAATACAAAATGGGGCAAGTCTTGTTAATTGAAACTTATGGACGTGGATAACAACCGGCCCGTGCTGCCTGTCAATAAAAGATTTGTCCTGGAGTCAAAATAAGAGGATAGTTTTTTCAGAGACCATATTAAGAAAAGAGAAAAGGGCGGGAGCCACTCCCGCCCTTTTTTTGTGGGTTTGAGGGTGAGACTATGGGTTTCGGGTTATAGATTATCCTTCTTGCTATAGATTGATCGTTTTCTCGCCTTTATAATAAAATAATTGCAAGAAACAAGACCTGGCCCCGTCTATTTTTCCATTTTTGACTACGTTTTGACTACGGTCATAAGCAGGGGCGGATTCATCTTCCTATAATTTCTAAATGCCTTAAGCGCTGCCTATAGTTGATATTGACAATTCTTGTTATTAAGTTTAGATTACAACCGTAATTAATAGGTATAAACAGCACTGGCCTGGCTCTAATTCCTCTATTTATGCAATGCGTCCGATTTGAAAGGAGTTTGCATGGTGAATGATTCAAAAGGCTCCCTCTGGCGAAGATGGGATTTACATTTTCATACGCCGACCTCCAGTTGTTACCAAGACGAGTCAGTTTCTAATGAGGATATAATCGGTGCACTAAAAGCAAATAATATTGCCGCAGTTGCAATTACTGACCATCATATTATCGATGTCAAGAGAATAAAAGAACTTCAACAATTAGCAATAAATGAGGTTACAATTTTTCCTGGCATAGAACTGAAAACGGAGCTCGGTGGTAGTGAATCAATACATATGATAGGAATATTTGCAGATGATTCCGATATTGAAGATATCTGGGCGAAGTTACAAGGACCTCTTGAAATTACTCCCAGTGATATTAGCAAGAAGGGAGCCAAAGTTTATTGTAAATTCGAGGTAGCCGTAGAATTAATCCACAAGCTAGTGTAATGTCCCATGAATAACTTGACAATAATAACGAATTGCACTATGCTTCCTCGAAAAGAGAGGGGGAAGCTTATGCCTCGTGGTAGACCAGTCATTCCGCTTGCCTTGAGTGAAGAGACGCGCAATGAACTTGAA
>JAKLQR010000351.1 GCA_022013235.1 Thermodesulfovibrionales bacterium
CTATCATTTTGCCTCATGTCCGTTATATAGAGAATGGAGATCATAAAGGCTTGATGTTTCATTCTCAAGTTATAAGCTCCCAGGGACGTTGTCATACCTTAGGATGTGATAGGATGGATGTTTCTGGTCTATGTTTGGGACATAAGACAAGCAGGAGAGATTTTTTGGAAAAATATTGTGGTGCAGAACCAGAAACAAGGATACACAAAGAATGAGAATGAGGTCTAATATCTATACCTAAGTCTGTAAAAGTGCCCGGGGACAATGAAAAGATCAGAGTTTTCATACACAAAAAAGGAGAGCGAAGATGAGCAAGATGTATGTCGGAAATATTTCATACAATACTACTGAAGAAGAATTAAGGGAACTCTTCTCAGAATATGGCGAGATAGCATCTTTAAAAATAATGAAGGACCAATTCACGGACAGGTCTAAAGGCTTTGGTTTTATTGAGATGGCAAACGACGAAGATGCAAAAAAGGCGATGGCAACCCTTAACGGCAAAGATTTTATGGGAAAATCGCTTACGGTAGCTGAGGCGAGACCTCAACAGAAACGGCAAGGCTTCAATAAAAAAAGTAGTGGCTATGGTGGATCCGGGGGGACAGGAAGAGGCTGGAGATAGTTTTTGGAAATCAAAGTCAATGAAAATAACGTCGAAGGGGCACTGAAAGTCCTTAAGCGTAAATTACAAAAAGAAGGTCTTTTTAGGGAAATAAAACGAAGAAAATCTTATGAAAAGCCTTCTGAAAAAGCAAAACGCAAGCAAAGAGATGCAAAAAAGCGAAGGATGAAGGCTCTAAGATATAAGAAACGCACATAAATTTAGATAAAAGCGCAGGTTCCTGTAAAGAAACTCTTATTAATTATGGGCCTGTAAAAAAACAGCCCACATGCTTATGGAGGTTGCTATGAAAGCACTTGTTGAACTTATGGCGAAATATCTGGTGGATAATCCTGAGGAGGTTGTAGTTACGGTGGCAGACGGAGAAAAAACCTCTATTTTTGAATTGCGTGTGGCTGCAAGTGATATTGGGAAGGTTGTCGGAAAGCAGGGAAATACAGCACATGCAATGAGAACAATAATGAGCGCTGCAGGCACTAAGCTTGATAGGCGTTTCGTTCTCGAAATATTGGATTAAACTGAATAATGCCTAAGACTGAATTTTAATTTCTTAGTCGCTAAGCACAAAAAATATAAAAGCTGAGACCTTCTCCGATCTCACCATTGAGATAAATCTACAGGTTGGGAGACAATAGAAGGAATTCAAAAACTGCTTATTACTCGGATGCTTGATAGAAGTATATGAGGTATATATGAAAGAAATCAAAAGGATTGCATTGGTAGCCCATGATAATCGCAAAAAAGATTTAGTCGAATGGGTTGAATGGAACTATAAATTGTTAATAGTCCATAAATTAATATGTACAGGAACTACTGGAAGATTAATTGAACAGACTATCAAAGCGAAACTGAAAAAAGAAGATACTGTTCAATATGAAATAACTTTATTAAAATCGGGACCTTTGGGAGGAGACCAACAATTAGGGGCCATGATAGCAGAGGGAGACATTGATTTAGTAATCTTCCTTTGGGACCCAATGGAGCCGCAACCACATGATGTTGATGTAAAGGCCTTACTGAGGATTGCAGTTTTATACAACATTCCGACTGCATGTAATCGTTCAACGGCCGATTTCATGATATCATCATCTTTATTAAACACAAAGTATGAACCGATAATGAAAGATTATTCCAGGTATTTGAAACGCACTCTTAGCTATGAATGATACTATTTAAAATACATGCAAAGAGCCAAGAATTACATTAGATAAGATAAATAAAAGGAGATTAGATGCGGCAATACGAACCTGACGGTAAAATATGTTATTTGACTCTTGTATCTGAATTTCTCAGGGATTTCAGAGAACTTCATTCCCAATTAGACATTTTTGACCGATTTGGCAGAGATTGTTTGACGGATATAACAGATAATATCCCTCAGACTGAAACCATTGCTATAGGTGCATCCTGGCCTGAGGGTTCTGAAAAAAAGGTATTCCAATTTAAAGAATCAGAAAAAAGGTGGGGCATTCTCGATCTCATCTTCTTTAAAGGAAGACTTGTGAATTTTCGTGCTCAGATATTTTTTCAAGGATGGTTTGCAAAATCGAAAGCGGTTAAGTTCAATTCATTCAAACTGCGACCTTTAATAAAAGAAAGCTTTGAAATGGAAAATGTTCACCATGATTTCTCGAATGATACTTGTTCCTGTTATGATGGTCATGGGTTAAAAATAACCTTTCGTTACGTACCTAAAACAACAAGCATTGCCACTACAATTGCCGAAGAAGCCTATGTATAAATCTTCAAGGGACAAGGTCAATTGTATATGTTATGCAGGGTTGGAGAGTATTTGATCAAACGCTGATCAATGGCGGTCTGATGTTGTATTCCTTGTCAAGGCTGTACGCCATGATGACCGCTTTGTCGATATCTTCATAGGGGAAATCAGGAGCGCTTAAGACAAGATGGGGGGCTTTGTCATCGAATTTCAGGCCGAACTCCTCGCTCTTTTCATAAAGGACAGTGCCCGGAAGCACATGGAGGATGCTGAAAACAATGTTCGAGGGATGCATATCCATAATTGTTTTTACTGATTTGGCAAATTTAAAAAAGTTATCGCCGGGCAGCCCAATGATCAGATCCGAAGTAACTTCTATTCCGTTTGTCTCGAGGAGACTCACCGCGTTTCTGTATTTTTCTTCATTGAAATAGCGGTTGACGGTCTTCAGCGTGTCTTTATGCACTGTCTGCGGGCCCGTTTCAATGCTCTTGATATTCGCCTGCCTGAAAAGAGCTATCGTTTCTTCGTCCACAAATTCTGCAATGATCTCGACTGTCCGCAATTCAGCCCCATACCGGTTAGCCCGTGATATCATTTCCACTGTTTTCTTCAGATAATCTTTTTTACAGTTAAAGACTGTATCGACAAAGTGGAAGCTCTTTATCTCCGGACGGCCCAGGACGAGTTCTATTTCTCTCCTGACCCGCTCCTCAGGGAAAAACCGCAACCTCGGAACGTTCTTCCCTTCAAAACAGTAATGGCATTTGAACATGCAACCGCGATAGGTTTCTATATAGGTTACCTTATCCCGAGGGACAAGGATCCCCTCCAGATAGGGAGAAGGGATAACGCCGAGGTCTTCAATGAACGGCCTGTCCGGGTTTGCCTGAATCTGCCCGTTGTTCCGGAAACTCATGCCCTGAATATCTTCGAGACTGCCTTGCCCCGCATACCACATCAGGAGTTCTGAAAAGGTAATTTCCCCTTCCCCTTTCACAACAAAATCGACAGAATGATTTTCACGGAGATACTTTTCACCGACCGGTCCGACTTCCGGACCGCCGAGCACGATCTTCGTTTCAGGGCGAATCGTTTTTATTATCCGTGCGGTGTCAAGAACTTTGCTGATATTCCAGCAATAACAGGAAAACCCTATCATATCGGGCCTGAACTGGGTCAGATAATAGACGACCTGCTGTACATTGAGCATCTCGGTATCAAAGTCGATGATCTCTATCTCGGCTGCATCCCGGATAAAGGCGTCTTTAAACGCATAGGCCTTGAGATATCCGAGCGCGAGGGAAAAATGGTTCGCCCAGTTATATGAGAGGAGGAGTACTCGTCTCTTAGACATGCAAAGCCCTTATGTTCTCGGTATATTTACTGGCTCTTACCGGGGAAAACTCCCGGTCTCCGAATTGCGCGAGGTATCTTGCCTCGGCGCCGGGGCAGAGTTCCCTGAAGACGCATTGAACGCACGCGTTATGGTGCTGAAATGTTCTTTCGTAAATCCCTGTCAGGCCGGATAAAAGTTCACCGATATGCGGTTCAAGCCCCTGCATGACACAGAAGGGGACACCCTCGGTGAGGATCCAGACACGGTTGAAAATACTGATATTGAGAGAATTTGCGATGTGGGGCATAAGAGACCCGAAGGGTATGGAATAGTCGTGCACCGAGAGGATGATACGGTTGATTCCGAAGTTCAATGCCGTAGTAACAGTATTTTCCAGATCAGCGACATTCTCCCTGCAGACAGGGATGCGTATGCAGACAAATTTTTCCTGGGGAAGTTCAGCGATATTTTGCAATCCCTGGACTGTCTCCCAGAAACTTCCGTTCACCCTCGTAATATGGTCATGGAGAGAGGGGTTCGAAGCCCAGAGTTTTATTTCAAGGAGAGAACACCCTGCGCCGAGAATTCTGTGGAGAAAGTGCGGATCAGAAAATGCTCTTCCGTTTGTACAGAGTTTGATTCTTCTGTACCCATTTTCCCTGGCAGCCTGAAGAATAGTGAAGATATCCTGCCGGACAGTCGGTTCACCACCGTAGAACGCGATGCTGTCAGTTTCTCTCTGGCTTATTGCGGTCGCTATTGACGCAAAATCATTTTGTGGTGAAGTTTTATGTCCTGCGGAACAATGAAGGCATGCATTGTTGCATTCACCGCCAAGGAATATTTCTTTATACCGCAGCAACGATGTCCTTTTTTATAAATTCCCCTCTTCAGGAAAAGAGGGGTAGGGAGAGATTTGATCTTTCAAAGTACGAGAAGACATCCTTTCGATCATACAAAATTATACCACAAGTGTTTTTTGTTCGATTGAATCATTGCCATCCAAAATATTCAGGAATGAGGGATAAGGCTTAATTTCCAAATCGAAATCACGGGTAATCCCGAATAGGCTTTAGCCTTTCGGGAAGACGAAGCGGAGGTCTCAACTTTTCATAGTTCACTGCCATAGCAGTCAGGGAAAGGTTTGCACAGAAACAGAGGGAGTTTAGTTCGATTTGGAAATTAAGCCTTATCCCTCATGGTTTTTTCAGAAATAGCTATGCGGGAAGGGTCTGAAATTGAATAAGCCCGGGAGAATCTTTTATAGTAAGGGATATGTACAGGGAACGGGATTATGAGGTGGTCGTAATCGGCGCAGGGCATGCAGGCTGCGAGGCCGCACTTGCGTCAGCGAGGATGGGCCTTTCCACCTGCCTCTTCACCATAAACCTCGACACCATCGCACAGATGTCCTGCAACCCTGCAGTCGGAGGACTTGCAAAGGGGCATATAGTGCGTGAGATTGACGCCCTCGGGGGAGAGATGGCAAAGGTCACAGACAGGGCCGGTATCCAGTTCAGAATGCTCAATATGTCGAAGGGTCCCGCGGTCTGGTCATTGCGCGCACAGGCGGACAGGGTGCTCTACCGGCTCGCAATGCGACAGAGTATCGAATCGCAGAAAAACCTCGACATCAAGCAGGCTCTCGCCGAAAAAATCGAGGTCGGAGACGGCAGGGTGAAGGGTGTGCTCACCTCCCTCGGCGTCTTCTATGGTGCAAGGGCAGTGATTGTAACAACAGGCACTTTCCTGAAGGGGCTGATCCATATAGGGCTCGACAACTTTTCCGCGGGCAGGGCCGGTGAATTCCCGTCGATAGGGCTTTCTGATTCCCTGCAGAATCTCGGACTGCAAATGGGACGCCTGAAGACCGGCACCCCGCCGCGCCTCGATGCAAAAACAATAGATTTTTCGAAGACAGAGCCTCAGTATGGCGATAATCCTCCTCAGCCTTTTTCCCACAGCACTGAGGAGATAACCAATCCGCAGCTGCCGTGCTTCATCACCTACACAAACCCTGAAACCCATTCAGTCATACTGAACAACCTCGACCGTTCTCCTCTCTACAGCGGAAAGATCAAGGGGATCGGAGCACGTTATTGTCCGTCTATAGAGGACAAGGTAGTGCGCTTCTCAGAGAGGCCCAGGCACCAGGTCTTTCTCGAACCTGAAGGGCTTGAGACACAA
>JAKLQR010000004.1 GCA_022013235.1 Thermodesulfovibrionales bacterium
ATAGCAAATGCTAATAATTATATTCTCAAGGCATTTTGTCTGCTTGACAAATCGTCCCGGTATTTCTTAAGGTTAATGACGAAAGGTAACCGTTAGCCGAGCCTCGATGAGCAAAATCTTTTCCGGAATCCGTGACCTTGATAACCTCATTGACTCACTCTATGTGGGAGACAATGTGGTATGGGAAATTGAGGCAGGGACCTCGCCTGAGATATTTGCGCTGAATTTCATCCACCAGTCATTTTCTGAAAATAAGCATGTAACTTATATCAGCTTCAACAAGTCTCCCCAAACGATACTCCAGCAGATTGGTGAAATACCCCTGCAGAATTCCTTTACCCTGCTCGACTGTTTCACGTCCGGAAAAGGCAAAAACGATAAGGCATTTACGAAATTCTACGAGAATGCCGTTCATGCAAATGTAAGAAAAATTGATGACCCGAAGAATATTGATCAGTTGACTTCTCTCCTCGCTTCTCTTGAGGATTCATTCCCGTCGGGAGGCAGGTATGTTTTTGACAGCCTTACCGGGATGCAGGACCTCTGGGGAGATGAGCACAGGACATATAAATTTTTTACCTACTTGTGCCCCCTTCTCTATGATCTCGGTACGGTTGCGTACTGGCTGCTCGAAAAGGACGCGCACAGCCAGAAATTCAAGGCGAATCTCCGGCATATCACGCAGGTTGTGCTCGAACTGTATAAGAGAAAGGACAGGCTCTGGATAAAGGCGCTGAAACTAGAAGGACGTCCTAACAGGGAGGCTTTCAAACCGCATTCCTACGAGATTACCGGCAAGACAATATCTATTTCCTCAGTCAGGAAAGAACCTTCAATCGATGTTGGCACACGGATCAAAGCATTGCGGACCAAGATCGGCATGAGCCAGAAAGAGCTTGCCGATAAAGTCGATCTCACACCGAGTTTCATTTCTCAAATGGAAAGCAATCAGATCACTCCCTCGCTTAATTCCTTTATGCAGATTTGCAATACCCTGGGAGTGAGCGTATCAGACATGCTGGAGAAGAAACCAGAGGATGCTCCGTGGCTTATCAGGAAAGCGAAGATCTTTGCCCGGCCGTTCTTTAAGAATGGCGGTTCAAGCGGGTTCAGTATTGTAAAGGATGCCCATCTGTCAGGCTCACTGATTGTGTTAGAGCCACATGCGAAAATGAAATCCGACCTGATACCTCTGGTCGGATCCGGATTGCTGTACGTGATAAAAGGTGATATCTCTGTCATTGTCGATACACAGCAGGAAACGCTGCGACCGGGTGACTCCCTGTCTCTCACCAAAGGAGCCCCGGCACAATTAAGGAATGAAGGAGGTGATTCCGCGGAGTTTTTGGTAGTCAGTTTTGCAAGAGGGAACAAGTGAAAGGGAGGAAGAGGAGGCAGGAGTTGCGCATCAATTTTTTTGGGTTCAACATTAATTAATAGTGAATTCAAAGAATATTATATTCAGCAATACTGAAATATTGCAATAAAACGCATAAGGAGGTGATAATACAGAAATAACCTTGCTGTAATTGGATGAAAGCGTGTAGAGGGCAGAATATTTTTTTGCCCGGAAAGTTTAGTATTAGTGAAGACAATAAGTTTTTAATTTAAAAATACTTATTTATTGGAGAAAGAAATGAACTACGGTAAACCGAATGCGAGTGCTGCAACAGGAACAAAAAACAGAGTGCAGGATGTTGCTCCCTATTCAGGCATATGTTCAGTATGTCTTGATGGCTGTCCGGGCCTATGCGAGATCGGGAAGTCATCATACAGAGGCAGGGAAGTTCTCTATCCACAGCCTTTTGGCAAGGTTACCGCCGGAGCTGTCAAGGAGTATCCGGTAGACTATTCCCATCTGAACATACAGGGCACATGCATCGGCGCAATGGGAATGGATGCGGATTCAGACAAGGCGCTTTTCACCAACGTTTCCACAGAAGTGACCCTCGGAAACAAACATAAAGTGAACCTGAGAATCCCGATTTTTACAGGCGCTCTAGGCTCAACCAACATTGCAAAGGATAACTGGGAAGGTCTGGCTATCGGCGCCGCCATTTCAGGGATCATGGTGGTGATCGGCGAGAATGTTGTGGGTATGGACCATGATGCCGAGATAAAGAACGGCAGAGTGGTAAATTCGCCTGAACTGGCGAGAAGGGTGAAGACTTTTAATGAATGGAAAGACACCTATGGCGCGATCATTCTTCAGCAGAATGTCGAGGATGCAAGACTCGGTTCCCCTGAATATGCGGTGGACAAACTTGGGGTTGAATGTCTAGAACTGAAATGGGGGCAGGGAGCAAAGAACATAGGTGGTGAAGTAAAACTGAAAACCCTTGACAGGGCACTTGAACTGAAAAGAAGAGGATACGTTGTCCTGCCCGATCCGGAAGATAAAGTTGTTCAGAAGGCATTCAAGGAAGGGGCGTTCAGGGAATTCGAAAGGCATTCAAGGCTCGGGATGGTGGAATATGAAGGGTTTATGCGGAGCGTTGAGTATCTCAGGAAGATAGGAGCGAAATTTGTTTCACTCAAGACAGGAGCCTACAGGATTGCAGACCTCGCGAGGGCGATAAAGTTTGCCTCGGATGCAGAGCTGGATCTGCTCACCATCGACGGCGCAGGCGGCGGCACCGGCATGAGCCCGTGGAGGATGATGAACGAATGGGGGATCCCGACTATCTATATCGAGGCGCTCGCATATAAATTTGCCGAAGAACTCAGGGCAAGAGGCAAATATGTGCCGGACCTTGCCATTGCAGGAGGGTTCTCTCTTGAAGATCATGTTTTCAAAGCTATCGCAATGGGCGCACCGTTTGTAAAGGCGGTCTGCATGGGAAGAGCCACGATGGTGCCTGCCATGGTCGGGAAAAATATCGGGAGATGGATGCATGAAGACAAACTCCCTGCAGAAATAAAGAAGTATGGTGACTCAATGGAAAAGATATTCGTGACTGCTGAAACACTGAAGGCAAAGTACGGGAAAGCCTTCAAGAAGATTCCTGCGGGCGCTATAGGAATGTACACATTCTCTGACAGACTGCAGCTCGGCCTCCAGCAGTTTATGGCCGGTGCGAGGAAGTTCTCACTCCAGTACATCGACAGGTCTGACCTCGTCTCATTGACGAAAGAAGCATCAGAGGTGACGGGAATTCCTTATGTGATGGAGTCCGACATGGAAGAAGCCGGCAGGATCCTTGCAGGCGCGGAAACCTCGGCAGCGGTCATCGCAAATTAGTCAGCAGATGAACTTTCTGTTTTGAAGAAGCATGGGACTGACTCCCTGCATCCTCCCTCTGCGAGGGGGGATGCAGGAGGCTGCTGCAACCTTAAAGAATATGAACTTTCTGAAATACACAAAAAGAAAGAGTGTGCTATGACAAAGACAATGCTTGCAATACTGAAGGTGCTTGATACACAACCGGAGAAAATATGTGGTTCGAGGAACATATCGAAACATCTGAAGATACACGGAGTGGATCTTACCGAACGAACCGTGAGATATCATCTCAGGATTCTTGACGAGAGAGGGTTTACGAAGGTATATGGCAGGGAGGGAAGACTCATTACCCAAAAGGGAAAAGTAGAACTCTCCCAGGCATCCGTCTCGGATAAAATCGGGTTTATCATCAGCAAGATCGAGACCCTTTCCTATCTTACGAACCTTGACCTTGAAACACACCAGGGGGATATCATCCTGAATATTTCCTTCTTCCCGGAAGAAAAGCGCAAAGAGGCGTTTAAGGTGATGAAACCGGTATTCTCCTCGCCTTATGTCATGTCTGACAGGATTGTGATGAGGAAGAGCGGAGAAGCGATCGGTGACATAGTGATCCCGCATGCACAGATAGGGTTCGGCACGGTGTGTAGTGTGACCATCAACGGCATATTTCTAAAAGCAGGCATACCGGTCAATTCAAAGTTTGGCGGTGTGCTCCAG
>JAKLQR010000352.1 GCA_022013235.1 Thermodesulfovibrionales bacterium
AGAAAATCGACCTGCTTCTTTCCCATCATCCTTCAGGAAGGGCTCTCGCAAACCTCTCATCGGTCATGCAAATGCAGTCTGATATTCTCAACACCTACGGGGTGCCGATCAATATCGCCGAGGGGCTCATGGACGGAAGGATCAAGGAAGTGGAAAGAAAACTCATGCCGGTAAACCATGCAAGAGCTGTTGATGCAGCCCGGCTTCTTGGCCTCCCCTTCCTCTGCCTCCACACGCCCGCCGACAATATGGTTGCGACATTTCTCCAGCGGATTTTTGACACCGAGAAGCCTTATACGCTTTCCGATGTGCTCACGCTTCTCAAAGATATTCCGGAATATAAAACCGCGGGAAGAGAAAGTTTCGGGCCGAATATCCTGCTCGGACAGGGGAACAGAAAGGCAGGAAAAATCTTCGTCGATATGACCGGCGGCACAGAAGGTTCAAAAGAAATATTCGAGAGCCTCACCCTAAGCGGCGTAAATACAATCGTGGGGATGCACCTCAGTGAAGATCACAGAAAAGAGGCAGAGAAGAATCATCTGAATGTGATCATCGCAGGACACATTTCAAGCGACAATATCGGTCTCAATCTTCTCCTCGATGAGATTACACAAGGCTTTGCTTGCGAGATACTCGAATGCTCCGGATTCAGAAGATTCAGTCGTTTCACTGCTGCGCAGGCTGAATGAAATCCGAGGGCCTTCCTGAAGAGATAAAATCCCGCCTGGACATTGTTGAATTCATCTCGGATTATGTCCATTTGAAGAAATCCGGACAGAACCTGAAAGGGTTGTGCCCGTTCCATACTGAAAAGACCCCATCCTTCATGGTCAGTCCTGAAAAACAGATATTCCACTGTTTCGGGTGCGGAACAGGGGGTGATATCATCACCTTCCTCATGAAGCAGGAAAACCTTTCATTCGGTGAAGCGGTCGCCTATCTTGCAAAAAAAGCAGGGATCAGTATGCCCGCCTTTCAGTCCGGTGAAGGCGCCTCTTCCGAGAAACGCACCGCGCTCCTTCGCGCGAATGATGAGGCCTCGAAATATTACGTGAACAATCTAAAAAATTCTTCGGGGGCGAGCGCGTATCTGAAAAAGAGGGGCCTTGCCGGGGAATCTCTCGAAATATTTTCCATTGGGTTTGCTTCAGGAGATAAAGATTCCCTCCTGAAGCACCTTAAGAAACTCGGCTTCCCGGAATCCGTGATGAAGGATGCAGGGCTTATCGCAGCAGAGGGAAAGGGGTATCGTGACTGGTTCAGAGGGCGGATCATGTTTCCGATATGCAATACCAGGAACGACGTAATCGCTTTCGGCGGCAGGGTTATGGATAATTCCCAGCCGAAGTATCTCAATACACAGGAAACTGCGGTATTCAAAAAAAGTGATACCCTGTACGGCATTCATCTCGCAAAGGATGAAATCCGGAAGAAAGGATATGCGCTTATCGTTGAAGGGTATCTTGACGTTATTGTCTGTCATCAATACGGGTTTCTCAACGTGGTCGCACCTCTCGTAACCGAACTCACCACAAAACACCTGCGGAAACTGAAACTTCTTGCCAGGCAGGCCATTCTGGTTTTCGACAGTGACGATGCAGGCATTGCCGCAGCACGGCGGTCTCTTGCGTTTATCTGTGAAAATGATCTCCATGCAAAGGTTCTGCTTCTGCCGAAGGGCGATGACCCGGACAGTTTCCTGAAGAAAAACGGCAGTGAAGCATTCAGGAGTGCCCTTCATCATACGATGTCCGCAATGGAATTCATTCTAAAGACTGCAAAAGGCGAACACACGGAGACGGTACATGAAGCGCTCGGGATCATCTCCTCTGTACACGATAAAATTCTGGCAGATGAACTGCTCGGTGAACTTTCTGACAGGTCAGGAATTCATGAAGCGGTATTGAGAAGCGAACTCGACAGATTCAGAAAAAAAACAGCGCCGGAACAGTTCTCCGGAAAACGGGCTGCGTTTCCGGTTGCGCCGCCGCACCGTGAAGAATATCTCCTGCTGAGCGCTCTTATCGCCTGTCCGGAGAAGGCGGGAAGCATTCTCTCGGAACTAAACACCGAGGATCTGCAGAATACCGCAATCAAAGCTATCTTCCGGAAAGTGAAAACATTTTCCGGAGAGATAACACCGGAATCCCTGCTTGATCTGGCTGAAGAAAAAGACCGGACACTGATCACCGGGCTGACGCTGAACCCCGGTTTCGACCCCGAACATGTTGACAGAAACATCACTGATTGTTTACAAACAATAAAGCGAAAAAAAGATGAGGAGAAACGGATACAGGCAGAGGAAGCAAACAATGCAGAAATCCTTAATTCTCTCCTGAAAGAAAAACGGAAGCGCATTAAAGGGATAAAAGAATGAAACAGTATTTCGATTACTTTGACTATGCTGATTATCTGAAAAATTATGACGGAGACAGAGATGGACTGTTCCAGGATACAGGAGAAGAGGAAGAAAAGACCGCTGAGGAGGAGGAAGAGAAAGGTTCGGATTTTATAGAAGGCGAGAAGGACCCTGTCCGCATCTACCTCAAGGAAATGAGCAGCGTTCCTCTTCTCACAAGGGAAGGAGAAATCGAGATCGCCAAGAAGATGGAAGAAGGGAAGGAAATAGTCTCCCGGGTGATCTTCTCTCTTCCGTTCGTGCTCAGAAAGCTCATCTCCCTGGGAAAATTGACGCAAAGCGGCGATGCGCCGCTTACCGACATCATTCAGGGCAGTGATGACGAAACTGAGGACGATCTGTTCCTTGAGTACAAGAGGTTCTTTGCCATCACACAGGAAATAGACCGTCTCAACAAAAAGAGAAGCCAGCATCTCAGGAAGCTCAGGGAAGTTACGAAAGGGGAAAAACCGCTCTCGAAACGTAAGTCTTCCGGAAAAACAAAGAACAGATCAGGTTCTCTCATCGCACTCCTCGAACAGAACAGGAATGAGATACTGGAAAAAGTCGGTCAACTCCGGTTAAAGGACGATGTAGTGCTCGCGTTCTCGGAAGAACTCAGGAAGTCTGTTTCAGAAGTGGAAACACTTCAGAGAAAGATATCAAACGCGGGCAAACGGGCAAAGAATCTGACCGCTGAAAGAAAAATGGCCATTTCTGCATATAAAGATAGAATCGAAGAAAAGGAGTTCCTCTTCGGAATGAAAACAGCGGAAATGAAAAAAGCGCTGCGGGTCCTCGTCGAAGGAGAACAGGAAATTCATGATGCACGGAAAGCCATGATCGAAGCGAACCTGCGCCTTGTCATCAGCATTGCAAAGAGGTACCTCGGGAGAGGGCTCAGTTTTTCCGACCTCATTCAGGAGGGGAACAGCGGACTCATGCGGGCAGTGGATAAATTCGAGTACAAGCGCGGATACAAATTCAGCACCTATGCAACCTGGTGGATCCGTCAGGCGATCACACGGGCACTCGCTGATCAGTCGAGAACCATACGCATACCGGTTCATATGGTCGAGACGATTAATAAAATAACAAAGGTCGCACGGGAACTTGTACAGGAAATCGGACGGGAACCGACACCCGGGGAGATCGCTGACCGTTTGAAAATCCCTGTTGAGAAGGTGAGCAGTATCCTTAAGATTTCAAAGGAACCGATATCGCTCGAAACCCCGATCGGTGAAGAAGATACGCACCTGCGTGATTTCATCGAAGATAAAGCAATGCCTTCACCTCTCGATTATGCGATCCAGGATGATATGAAGAAAAGAATTGACCAGATACTCTGTTCGCTTCCTTCGAAAGAAGAAAAGATCATCAGAAAACGGTTCGGCATCGGTGTTGACATCCCTCACACCCTCGAGGAAGTAGGACTTGAGTTCGATGTTACCCGGGAGAGAATACGGCAGATCGAGGTGAAGGCTATCAGGAAACTGAGACACCCTTCACGGAGCAAATGGTTAAGAGAATTCATCGAAAAGTCTTGACCATAAAGAAATTAATATTCTATAGTAAAGATTCTGAGTAATCGCTCAGAAACTGGAAACACGGTTTTTTGTGCCCTGAACGCTCGATGCTTCACTAAAGAAGGGCCCATAGCTCAGCTGGTAGAGCTACCGGCTCATAACCGGTTGGTCCCAGGTTCGAGTCCTGGTGGGCCCACCATACTGGTGATATGATAACTATGAATGAACAACTCAAGAACCTGATAGAACTTCAGCAGATTGACCTTAAAATTATTGACCTCAACAATCTGATCGGCGATATCCCAACAAGAATCGCGGCTGCAGAACTGCCGCTTAATGACTCACAGAGAGCACTCCGGGCAGGAAAGGAACAACTCGAATCTCTCGAAAAAAGGAAACGCGACAGGGAACGGGCGCTTGATGAAACCGGAGAGAAGGTCAGGAAACTCAAGGCACGTACTTCCGAGATAAAAACAAATAAAGAATACCAGGCTCTTCTTACAGAAATCGCCTCGGTCGAAAAAGAACAGTACGCCGTAGAGGACGGAATACTTCTCATCATGGAGGAGATGGAGAACGCATCACAACAGGTCAAAGCAGAAGAAGCCATATTCATAAAAGAAAAAGAGAAGATCGATGTGGTAACGCAGAAGGTAGAAGCGGAAAAAACCGCCTTCGACCAGGAGCTCGCACAGCTTAAGGGCCTGCGTGCGGAAATAGCACAAACCATCGAGAATGAACTTTACGAAGAATATATCGACCTCCTCGGCATTCACAGGGGGTATGCAGTGGCAGAAGCGCGGGGAGAAATTTGCCAGGGATGCAACATGAATATCCCTCCCCAGCTCTTCGTCGAACTGAAAAAGAATGAGGTCATCTTCCACTGCCCACAGTGCCGCCGCATTCTCTATTACAAAAATAGCGAGTAAGCAGTCCTTTTCCCCCCGTCGGGAAACCCTTTTTTCCCGCTTCTTCCTGATGCGTAGCTATAGCTTCAAGGTGTCTTGTTTCTATAATCTTTTCCCGGTCTAAAAAATCCAGGAACATAATGTATTCTTTCTGACAAAATACCTCTTCCAATATTTTAGTAATCATTATATAATAATAAGACTTTATTATAGGTCGGAGCAGGTAAAGTGGTCGCTCCGTGAAGGTAAAATCCTTTTCGGAGAGGAAAGTCCGAGCTCAGCAGGGCATGGTGGTCGTTAACAGCGACTGGGGGCGACCCCAAGGAAAGTGCCACAGAAAGGGAAACCGTCCCGGCAGATGCCGGGATAAGGGTGAAAAGGTGAGGTAAGAGCTCACCAGCCGGGGTGGCGACATCCCGGGCTTGGAAAACCCCACCATGAGCAAGGTCGAATAGGTTCCGCTTTGAGAGGGGCCCCTTCGAATCTCCCGTCCTACTTGTGAGGGCTGGAGAGGCGGGACGGGTAAAGACCGCACGAGTCTGCTGGCAACAGCAGATATTAGATGAATGACCACGGATACAGAACTCGGCTTATACGCCTGCTCTGACCAAGAACAGTTTAGAGTGAAAAGTGAACAGTTGAGAGGGAGAAAATGAAATTACAAATCTTTTCCTCAATACTCATTCACTTTAAACTTTTCACTTATAACATTTAACTGCTGGTTTTTCTGGAGGGCATGAATGGAAGATCATAAACTGAAAGTCTTCTGTACCGTAGCCGAAACGCGGAGCTTTTCAAAAACTTCCGAAATAATTCATCTTACACAACCTGCCGTCAGCCTTCAGATTCAGGCACTTGAGGAAAAATACGAGACGAAACTGTTCGACAGATCCTCAAACACGGTTACCCTTACTCCTGCCGGCGAAACACTCTATAAATACGCAAAGGAGATCCTTGCCCTCTATGCATCTGCAGATAAGGCCATCGGGAAACAGACCGGTCTTGTGAAAGGGAGCCTTGCCGTCGGCGCAGGTTCAAATATCGGCAACTACCTCCTTCCCAGCCTCATCACCGAGTTTCGGAATGCTCATCCAAAAATAAAAATATATCTCCACGTCAGCAACACGAAAAGGGTTGTTGAACTCCTCAATGCCGGGAATGTGGACATCGGCCTTGTGGAGGGAGACGTAGTCCGCCAGAAGATGGTGGTGAAAAAACTCCTTTCCGATGAACTCGTTGTAATCGTTCCACTACACCATCCCTGGGCAAAGAAAAAAGAAGTTTCCGTATCCGACATCGTAAAGGAGCCTTTTATTTTCAGGGAAGCGGGTTCGGGAACCCGTCAGGTTATCGAGAAATTCCTTGCACGGCATGGGATAACCCCTCATGAGATGAATATAAGCAGTATCCTCGGCAGCACGGAAGCAATCAAGTATGCGGTCGAGAACGGACTCGGTGTTTCGATTATTTCCCGTTGGGCTGCGCGAAAAGAAGACAAGTACGGAATATTACGCCTGCTGAATATCAAAGAGGAAAAGATCGTAAGAGATTTCTCGCTGGTACTGCATAAGAATTCCGTCTCATCGAACTCCCTTGAAGAATTCCTTACCTATCTGAAGTCTTACCCGTACGAGAAGTTGCTGCAGTAATCGAATTACGGCTTGCTGCGGAAAACCGAATAACTGATATTCTTAAATATCCTGTCCCTCTCTTCCACTTCTCTCAGCCATGTCGCAGAAATATTGCCGGATATAATTGAATCGTAGAGGCGGGTAAATCTTCTGATATGTTCTTCAAATCTTTCTTTCGCATATCCCGTAGCAGTCCGGTTCTTCATGATAAACGTCCAGTCGCTCTGCTGGGCAAGGAGAAGTTCCCGCGCAGCCTGGTTTATAGCCCTTCGCAGTATCCCTTCCGACTGAGGAAAGGTATCGGCAAGCAGAACCATGCGGTCAGCTGCCTTGAAGAGATGCCGGTATACATAATCATTCGTTTCGTTCACCCACACTTCACTATACCCCTTCTCCCCCCAGCTCGAAATAGATGGCTGGGAAGCCTGCAGGTCAGAACGGCCGGCGGCAACTTCTTCCAGATACTCCGAGGGCGTGATCATCCTGAAATTTTTCTGTTCGCGGTGCATTATCCTGAACAATGCATCAAGCCAGTCAGGGCCTTCGAACCACCAGTGTCCAAAGAGTTCAGCATCATAGGGAGCGGTGATGACCGGCTTTATCCCCAGCCTCCCGCGCAGATACTGTATCTGGTTACCTCTGCTCTGGAGAAAATGGTGCGCATGCTCCGCGGCCTTTTTTACTGCCCTTTCTCTCTCATAAGGTTTTTTGTTATGGGTCTTACCCGTTATCCGATAATATTTCAGACCTGTAAAGGTGCGGAGTCCATCCGGATGCAGGTATGGTTTTAGGGAATCCAAATCCAGATCGAAACCGATGTCCCGATAAAATTCCCTGTACCAGAAATCTCCCGGGTATCCCTCTATCGAAGACCATACCTGTTTGGCCGATTGATTGTCCCTTCCGAAAGCAACAGCCCCTGAAGGGCAGCGTACAGGCAGGGAGGCCCCAAACCCCGGAGTTGGCTCTCCATGGAGTATCCCGTGGGTATCGACGAAGAAATAGTTTATTCCAGCCTCAGTCAACAAGGCATCAACCCCCGGGATATACCCACATTCGGGAAGCCACATGCCGCGCGGCTTCCCGCCAAAATTTTCCCTGTGCTGTTCAGCGCCGATGAGTATCTGTGCCCTTACCGCCTGAGGATGATGCGACAAGATCGGCAGGAAGGCATGGGTCGCAGCGGTGGTGATGAGTTCTATCTTCCCGGTCCCGGAAAGAGATTTGAATACTGAAACGAGGTCTCTTTTATATACATCTTCGTATAAATGCAGGATTCTCCTGAACCTTTCATGATACATGGTAACAACAGGTTCAAAATGGATATCTCCTTTGGTCCTCGAAAGTTCCTGTTCGGTAAACGCAATCATTTTTCCGAGATAGTGTGTGTATCTCTGTCGGAGGAGCGGATCATGGAACATCTCGACGAGAGTCGGACTGAGAGATATGGTAATCCTGAAATCAACCGAATCATGAACAAGCCTTTCAAACATGTCGAGAAGGGGAATATAGGTCTCGGTGATTGCTTCGAAAAGCCACGTCTCTTCGAGAAAATTATCATGTTCCGGATGACGTATGTAGGGAAGATGTGCGTGAAGCACAATACAGAGGAACCCACTGGTTCTCATTCCGGAATCTGTCTGAACAGAGAAAACGAGACTATACCGAATATCACAGGCATAAACCAGGGAGCAACCGCGGGGGGTATGATGCCCGCATACCCCATCGAGAGCATAAGGGTATATCCGAACCAGTAAATAAAACTAATGGCAACGCCAAGACCTGCGGCGAAGAGACCTCCTCCGGCCCTGCCGATTACCGAAAGGGACACCCCGAGCACAAGCATAAAAAAGTTTGCGATGGGGTACGATATTTTGGAATTGAGGTCCACCAGGAGTTTTGTGACGCTAAAACCCGCCGACTGGAGTCGTTGTGTGTAATCATAGAGTTCTCCGATACCCATCTCTTCAGGTTTCCTCGTAACTTTTCCGAAAAAATCCGGGGACTCAAGAGAGGGGAACAGCAATTCAGGAGTGTACTGTATTTCTCCTGTCTCCATATCATAAATAGCGACATTCCTGAGTTTCCATGATCCAGCTTCATTCCAGAATGCATTCTCGGCCTCGATTCTTTGTTTGACCCTGTCTTCCCCTGTTGTAAAAATACTGATATTTTGTATGATTTTGCCCTGGGGAATGTAACCCCCTATTCGGACGAGGGAACCATTGGTGCCTCTCATCCATAATGCGCCTTTTTGGAAAGCGACTCTTTCGCCACTTTTCAGGATTTCCTTCTTCAATTCAAGGGTTCTTTGAGCAAAATCGGGGACAATAACTTCTCCGATGATAAACCCGAGAAGACTGAACACTATCCCCAGGATCAGAAAAGGGAGGAAGAGTCTGCGGAGTTTTCCTCCCGTGGCCTTGAATGCAATGAGTTCTCTATAGCGCGACGCCTGGCTGATAATAAAAAGCCCGCAGATCAGGAGCATCATCGGGAAGAGATAGTACAGGTATTTGGGTATATTGAGGAACACATAGGAACCAAGGTTCATGACCGTTAACCTCCCTCGTTCCAGTTCATCAATCTTGTCGAGAAGGTCAAGGATGCTGAAAATCATTGCGAGGCCAAAGGCCACGATCCCGAATATTTTAAAAAACTCCCTGAGGTAATATTTCCACAGTACCTTCATCGTGTCCGTTCTCTTCTGTACATGAAGAATGCAAATATGCCGAGGATCGCAGTAGGAAACCACGCGCCCATATAATGTACTATCCTCCCGGACCTTACAAGGTTTTCGCCATAGATGAGCATCATATAGTAGAATGTGAAGACAGCCAGCCCCAGGGTGAGACCGCCGAGTTTCCCCCCCTTCCCCGCCATGAGAGAGAGAGAAGGGCCGAAAAAGATGATAAAAACGCACATGAGGGGCAGAGAAAACCTTCTGTGGAGCTCCGTATATGCATTGAGTGCACGCTTCTTTTCGACAACCGGTATTTTTTCCATAAGCTCCAGAGGGGTCAGTTCGGCGTTCTTTTTCGGGATAGGTTCAGCTTCGAGGCTCAGGATAAGATTATATTTCCTGAAAAACAGCTCTGTTGTCTTGTTCC
>JAKLQR010000353.1 GCA_022013235.1 Thermodesulfovibrionales bacterium
AATTCTTCCAGTACAGGCAGAAGAAGAATCCTGCCTTTGCCGGACAGGAGGAAAGAATTCCTCCGCTGGACAAAGTTGTCATCATCGGAAGGTAACATCGAGAGAAAATCAAACCCGTCGAGTTCTGTCCGGTCGTAAGAATATCTCCCGGTAATTTCGAACTCCACAGCTTCAGACGGCTGTATGCCGAATTTCCCTGAAACGAATGAATTCCTGTAGCTGTCTCTTTCCTGTCCTGATTTTGCAGCCGATATCCCGTCGGTCGAAAGATGGCCGGCTGTCAGCCGGTAGCGCACTGTGTTTTCACCGCCCGAAATGGTCGCTGAAGGGGCATAGCTGCCGAATGACCCTGCTTCGAGCGATATGTCGCCCCGGATTTTTCCTCCGCCCTTTTTCGTGAGGATATTGATGACGCCCGCCATCGCCTCAGAACCATAAATTGTGCTCTGCGGTCCTTTGACGATCTCTATTCTTTCGATATCATCTGCAGAAATTCCGGAGAAATCGAATGAACCTGTTGTGGTGCTGTTGACCCTTATCCCGTCTATAAGGATCAGGGTATGTGTTGAGTTGCCGCCCCGCAGGAGAACTGTCGCAACAGTTCCTGTGCTTCCGTTCTGGACGACATTCAGTTCGGGGACCGTCCTCAGGACGTCAGGGAGAAGCTGGACGTTCATCTTTTCTATATCTTCTCCGGTAATAACAGTTATGTCACTGGTACTTTCCTCGACCGGTTCACTCAGCCGTGTTGCCGTTACGATGACCTCTTCAAGCGGGACCGGGTTTTCCCCGGCGAATGCAAATGATGAGACGGACGAAAATGGTGCGATGGCAAGTACGATAAATAAGGATAAAAGTCTTTTGACATAAAACCTGGGATTGAGACAATACAGCGTTGCGTTCATGTTTTTCCTCCCTCGGGAATTTAAGTGTGTGTCCAGAGTTTGTGTCTGGTTAACGTGAGACTCTGAACGTGTTTTGTGCTGGATAGGTCTTCCGGCTCAGGGCTTTTCCATGCCTACTTGCCCACCTTCCCACCACGGTTTTTCCGTGACAGTGGCATAATTAGTCATCGGTCATTTGTCAATAGTCATTAATATTTAGTTTTTTAAACCATTGACTATTGACTGTTTTTTGGGCTTTCGTTCCCTTCACGGCTGCGGGGCAGCGGGAGAATCACCATTGCGGCTCACTCCTCTTCCCTGACATCCAGCCTGCTTAGAAAATGCTCACGGTAAACTGTTAAGTTTTGGCTCTCACCTCCTCCTCTCAGAATAGTGGAATTTTATAGCACAGTCTGTCAATGGATTGCAATGACAAACCGGGGGTATTTTTTTAGTTTGTTTTGGACGCTGCGGTATACGCTGTTTTATTTACCAGTGAAAACTTCTTCCGAGCAGTGTAGAGAGTTCCTGATTGTGTGGATAGAAGTAATCGTTCAGGTAGTCGTAAACTTCCTGGCCCACTTCCGTTCTGTTTATGCCGACATTCCTTGGTTTCATGTCCCTGACTTTAAAATTTTCATCAACTTCCAGAAAACGAAATGCCTGTCTGATGATTTCCTTCGGATCGCTGAAAAACTCCTCACTGCTCAGGACAAGGATATTTTTTCGGGGAAAATACTGCATGAACCGTTGTAACTGTTCTCCGTACAGGCCACGTTTTTTGTACGATGCATAAAAATAGACAGGATTCGTAAAATCGTTCTCGCGGAGTACTTTCTCCAGTCTCCCCTCTTCTGCCTGAAAAGCCTCCAGTATCGGCAGGATTTCACGTTTTTTTCTCACCTCATGAAAATAGTGAGAGATTGCCCTTTCGGTCGGGTTTCTCAGGATCGCAATCAATTTTGCCCCGGGAAGTATCTTGTGAATACGCTTTGGTACAAGCGGATTAAACGCATACTGGGGAGTAGCTTCCCCGGTTATACGGTCAGTGCTCACTCTTTTTCTGAGAGGAAAATGCGCGCGATACCACCGTCGCCCTTTTGCAAAATGCTTGTTGAAAAAGTGAATTTCATCTCCGAACCCTTTCAGGATTTGGGGGTGTTGCGATAAATAATAAAAGAGGCTTGTTGTCCCGCTTTTCATTGCGCCTATTATTATGAAATGCGGCAGGGAGCGGAACCGGGCCGTCGCATATCTCATTCGAAACCGCCATCGCCTTACCGTTTCACGAATTGGTGTGATCACGAATACCTCTCTATAAAAAATACATTGAGCATCGGACATAATAAATTGTATGAGTACTGACTGATGCGTTATTTTCTGATGTTCGCTGCCGGAATATTCTTATCGGTAAATCTGTCGATGAGTTTGCCCTCGTACTCCGGGAAGTCTTCGAAGTTGAGCGGTTTTTTTCGGTTCACATTGACTTTAAGAAGCAGGAAATTCAGCTCGCGCAATTTTTTCAGACGTTCTTTTTCATCATCAAGAGCATTGAACAATGCACACATATTGATCAATTCTTTCCGGGATTCAATCTCGGGCGGGATGAAACCGGCATTTTTGAGAAATCGGTATGCCATCCTCAGATCGTCGGGAATAAACGCCTCGTCCTCGAACTGCAGGGGCTTCCCCTGTCCTTCGAGGTTTTCGAACTCACCGTTCTCGATGGCTTCGAGAATCTTTCTCTCGGCAATCTTGAAAAAACAGTCCATGCAGATACTTTATCGTATCCCGAGCATCCTGTCCAATGCCAGCTTGGCCGGAATACGTACCTCCTCGGGTGTTCTGACGATATAGGTGTTTTTCTTAAGCGCCCTGAGGATACTTCCGAGGGTTGTTTTTTTCATCGAGGGACAGAGCATGTCTTTCCGGAGGGGATAGAAAGTTTTGCCGGGATTTTCTTTCCTGAGACGGTACATAAGGCCGAGCTCTGTTCCGACAATAAATTCCTTTTCCGGGGAGGCCTTTGCGTAGCGAAGCATGCCTGATGTGCTGGTGACATGGTCTGCAATTTCGAGCACCTCAAGCCTGCATTCCGGATGGGCCATAAGGAGCGCACGGGGATGTTCTGCCCTCGCATTTTTTACGTCTTCCCGGGTGACTCTCTCGTGCACATGACAGAACCCGTCCCATGCGATGACTTTTTTCTTTGTATTGCGCTGCGCCCACAGGGACAGGTTCCGGTCCGGGACGCTGATCACCGTATCGAAAGGGAGTGATTCAATGACCTGCACAATATTTGCTGAGGTGCAGCAGATGTAACTTTCCGCCTTCACCTCTGCGGTAGTATTCACATATGCGACCACAGGCACGCCCGGATGTTCCGCTTTGATGTCGCGAAGCGTGAACTCTGCCGGATAGAGAAGACCCGGCGCATTCTTGAATCCGGGGAAGCTCCTTCTCTCCTGTCTCGGCGAATTCGCACGGATCATGTCAGCCATGGGGCATCCTGCATCGATCTCCGGGAGGAGGACGGTTTTGTCGGGTGAGAGGATCGAGGCGCTTTCAGCCATGAAATGGACGCCTGCAAATACGATCACCTCGCAGTCAATTGTAGCAGCCGTTCGGGAGAGTTCGAGTGAATCCCCGGTGAAATCCGCAATCTCCTGAACCTCATCCCGCTGGTAATTATGGGCCAGAATAATTGCGCGTCTTTTCCCCTTGAGTTCAAGAATCTGTTCCCGAAGAGAGGCTATATCAGGAGGCATTTAAAACCTGACGGGTTCCTTCGAGAGGATGGAAGAGTTGGTAAAAAGCACGGAACCGTCTTCCAGAACGATTTTATATATCCTTTCGGTTTTTTTCGCGGTTGGCGACGTGTTGCCTGTCGTTTTTCCGTTGCAGAGGGAAAGGACTTTGTTTACGTACTGCCGTGTCTCGGAAATCGGAGGAACGTACCCGTATTTTTCGACTGTTCCGGGTCCTGCATTATACGCAGCGAGCGCAAGCGTCAGATCACCGTTGAAGCGTTCCAGAAGGTATTTGAGATATTTTGTGCCGCCTTCTATATTCTCTTCAGGATCGAAAGGATTCCTTACGTTCATATCCGTTGCCGTCGTCGGCATAAGCTGCATGAGCCCAATTGCCCCTTTTTTTGATATCGCCCTGCTGTTCCAGTTTGACTCCGTTTTAATAACTGCCTTAATCAGAGTAGGGTCGATGTCGTAAACTGCGGCTTTCTCGTGAACGATGCTGTGATAATCGGAATCGTCCCGGGCTTTTGACTTTAAAACAGTAGTATCGACAGGTGCGGTGCTGTTGTGTTCCTTCAGGATTTTGGATGCTTTTTTTCCGAGGGGGGCGTCTGTGTAGCACTCGATGCCATTTTCGTCGACATATTTAAAGATATCGGCATATGCGAGAGGAGAGAAAAACAGGATAAATGCTACCAGAGAAAAAACACTTTTCATGATTGAATATTATCATTAAAGAATGGATATGTCAATATTTACAGAGAGTTATACAACTTTTTTCAGCAGGTTCTCTAACTCTCTGCGATACCTTTTATCAGGCCGTCAGGTTCTGCGGGAATCTTTTTGACGGGGATTTTCAATGCCTCTTCCATATCGGGCAGGGTGACGTCGTCCAGAAAACGGTCTTCGCTGTCCAGTACTACATCCGGCACAAGGATCGTTTCATAACCGTCTGTTCTGTCGATAATTGTCTTGATCACATCTCTGCCCGTCAGGAGTCCCGTGACAGTGATCAGGCTGCCGAAAAATTGGTTTTCGACCGGCACCGTATCGATAAGGAGGTTCTCTTTTTCCGAAAGTCTTTCAACATATTTTTTCAGATACGGATAGAAAGACTGCCCGGTAAAGGTAAGGAATTTCTTTCTGCGCGGCAGGTTCTTCGGAACCTTCAGTTTCTTCGCCTGGTGCAGAAACAATGGTATCATCCCTACGCCGTTCTCTATCTGGTGCAGTTCCCCGTATTCTTTCAGGGGAGGGAAGGGACGCCCGGCCTTTAGATACAGTTCATCCGCTCCATAAATGACAGCGTTCCCATGTTTTTTCAGCAATCTCTTCTGAAACGACTCCATGATCGCAATGGCATTCTCAGCGTCTACTCTCTCAACCGGTCTGATGGTGTGTTTTCTGTATGAGGTGAGACCGACAGGAACGACCGCGATCGAGAGAACATAAGGATAGAACTTCTGGAGATTGCTCAGTGTCTGACGGAGTTCTTTCCCGTCATTGTATTCGGGACAGAGAACGATCTGGATGTTGAGCCTGATCTTGTGGTCGGTAAAGAACTTGAGTTCTTTCATGATATCAGGCGCCTTTGCGTTGCCGAGGAGCCTGTTCCGCAATTCTCTGCTGGTTGTGTGGACAGAGATGTACAAGGGGCTCAGCCTCTGCTCGACAATACGTTTTTTATCCTCTTTCGTCAGATTCGTAAGCGTGATATAGTTGCCGTAAAGAAAGGACATCCGATAGTCCTCATCTTTTACATAAAGGGTTTTTCTCAGGCCTTTCGGAAGTTGTTTTACGAAACAGAATATGCAGTTGTTCCTGCAGGTCATGATTTTAAAAGGTTTGAAATCAACGCCGAAATCTTCCCCCTCTTTTTTTGCATACTTGATATACATCTTTTTCCCGTCACGTTTCACGGTGATATCCAGTGATTCATCTGCGCTGTAAAAGGTAAAATCGATGGGATCATGCAGTATGCGTGAATTGACCGAAAGGAGGATATCTCCTGAACGGAGGCCTGTTTTGTCAGCAGGACTCCCCGGTTGAACCGTTTCTATTATCAACCCATGTTCAGGGTGCATGGGTCAGTGTCAACCCCCGGTAAATATAATGGAGTCCCGACAGTATGGTAACCCCGGCGGTGATCAGGAAGAATGAGAAAGGGATATCAGGAAGGTACAGGATGTTGATGTCAACAAGAATATAGGCGATGAGAAGACTCTGCACCCATATGGTCGCCTTACCGAGTATCGAAGGTTCGACTTTTGAAAAGCCCAGCATGAGATAGAGGAGGACCCAGCCGACGACAATGGCAATATCCCTGCTGATGACTATTATGGTAAGCCATTTGGGAATCCAGCCATACACGGAGAAGATGACGAAGGAAGTGACGAGAAGGAATTTATCGGCCAGGGGGTCGAGAAAAGTCCCTATGGCCGTCCTCTGGTTTTTAAGCCGGGCGAAAAGTCCGTCCAGGGTATCGGTGACCGCCGCGATTATGAACAGGACGAGTGAATAATCGTACCGTTTGTAGATTATCGAGGTCACAAAGACAGGGATGATGAGTATTCTGAGAAATGTAAGAGTGTTGGGTATATTAAATACCCCCACGACTAAGCCCCCCATGAAAGATCACCAAAAAAGAAAAAATTACAAGTTTGAAGTTACAAATAAACAATACCCTGCAGCTGATAAGTCAAAGTTTATGGGATATTAAAAGGTATTCCCCGGAAACTGAGTTTCGTTCCGGTCTTATTATAACATCCCGGAACTTTTTTTCCATCCCTTACCGAACAGAGTATTTGTGCGTAACAGAGTTCGAGCGCAAAAGAATAGGTGCGTGATTCCTGCAAGGCAAAGGAAAGATATTTCTTCGCCAGGGCATTTTTTTTCTTCAGAAGCGCTATTTCTCCAAGCCCGAGTGCACAGTAAATCACCCCCCGCGGGTCTTGTGTCTTCCTGAAGAGACCGAGGGCCTTTTTAAAAAACCAGCGTGCCTTTTCAGCATCACCGGTCATCTTGTATGCAGTCGCGAGACCCCAGAGCGTGTAGGAATAACTGACCCGGTCCCCGATCCTTGTATAGAGTCTGACGGCTTTTGAGAAATACGCGAATGCATTTTTATAATCCTGCAGCATCCGGTATGCGTTCCCTATTCCACAGAAGGAATAGGCCTTTCCGAACGTATCCTTAAGGTTTGTGAATATGGTATTTGCTTCTTTGTAGAATTTCAGAGAAGCCCTGAAGTTGCCTGCGATCCTCGATGCACCCCCGAGGCCGCAGAGACAGTACCCGATCGCCTGAGTATCTCCGAGCGACCGGAACCGCCGGTAAGCTTCTCTGTAGAGCCGGAGAGTCCCGGCGATGTCTCCCTGAATCCGCAAAGCGCCCGCTTCTGCCCACAGGGAGAAAGCGACGCCCTGCCTGTCTTTGTTTTTTTCATAAAATTTTCTCGATCTCCGGATGTATCGCAGCGCATCCCGCCACTTCCCCTGGGCCCTCAGCGCGAGCCCGAGTCCGGCCTGAGCATCGGCGGTAATGAGCGGGTCCCTTGTTTTGTGCGCGAGGGTAATTGCACTGGAATAGGAATGTGCCGCCTGATCGAAATCACCTACCATACGGAAAATATCTCCCGCAGAGAGCATGCAGCGGAGCATGCCGTCTTCATCATGCATCTTCCCGTATGTGTTCAGCGCCTTAAGAAAGAGTCTGAGCGCCTGCCGGTAAGAGGAGCTTTCTCTCAGTCTCTCAGCCTCAAGAATGATTTTATTCAGTGCGGGTGAGTTCTTTGAATTGTCTGACGATTGTGCCATATTCGTGTGCGCTGAAAAAGCCCGATCCCATGACAAGGATATCAGCCCCGGCGGATATTACTTCGAGCGCGTTGCTGATTTTAATCCCCCCGTCCACCTCAATGAGTGTCCGGAGCCCTTTTTCGGTAATGAGTTTTTTCAGTGTCCTTATTTTTTCCTTTGTCTGCGGAATAAATTCCTGTCCTCCGAACCCGGGGTTTACCGACATAAGCAATATCATATCCGTATCAGCAAGGATGTCCTCAAGGCTCCATACCGGAGTCGCGGGATTGAGAGAAACACCGGCCTTGATCCCGTTTTCCTTAATCCAGTGCACGGTCCTGTGCAGGTGGAGCAGCGCTTCATAATGGACGGTCAGATAGTCTGCCCCGGCTTTTATAAAATCCATGAGATACCTGTCGGGGTCTTCTATCATCAGATGGACATCGAGCGGCAGCGAGGTGATTTTCCTGATCGATTCGACGATCGACGGACCGATGGTGAGGTTCGGGACGAAATGCCCGTCCATGATGTCGATGTGGAGCAGGTCAGCTCCGGCTGCTTCAGCCGCCTTTATCTCCTCGCCGAGCCTCAGAAAATCTGCTGAGAGTATCGAAGGTGCAATTTTTGCCATACATGTTCCCTGTAAATGTGTCTGTGTACAGACTATATAATTTGACCACCCTCCCCAACCCCTCCCCTCAAGGGAGGGGCATAGTTACTTGCCCTATCCCATGGTGGGAGAATATCCCTACTTTAGTTCCCTCTCCCTTGAGGGGAGAGGGCAAGGGTGAGGGTGTTTAACAGTTTATAGACAGGCTCTCAATTGTGTACCTATAATAAAAAGAAATCAGAATACCTGCAAGTAAATTGTATCTCCACCCTTTATTTGCCTGCCCGGGTCCGGTTTCTGTGACTGGACTATTTCTCCCGTTCCCTCGGTGACTACCTTCAGGTTGAGTTTCTCCGCAAGATCTTTTGCATGTCCGGCAAACATGCTTCTGAAATCAGGGCAGAAATAGGTTTTTTCATATGGACCCAGGCTGACCAGGACGGAGATACTGTCGCTGATCTGTTCTTCAGGCCTTGGTTTCTGTGCAATAATCCTGTCTTTTTCGACCAGATCGGAGTGCACTGCGATCACTTTCGAGATTCTCAGGCCTTTTTGAAGGAGGACCGTTTCGGCGTTTGCCAGTGTCTCATTCACCACGAAGGGGATCGACCATACTCGCGGGCCTTTGCTGATGACCACCTTGATACCCCGCCGTTCTTTCACGGACTCTCCCGGAGGGATATTCTGCTTCAGGATATTGCCTTGGGGCACTGCAGAATCATATTCCTCCCCTTCGATCTTGAGATATAACCCTTTGTCGGCCAGGAGTTTATTCGCTTCAAGGAGGGTCTTCCCGTTGAGGGCCGGCACTTCAACTGTTCTGCTGAAACTGAGCACTTTGAAGGTGAGATACCCGAAGATGAGCCCCAGGATAATGAATCCGATGATATAGAAAGGGAACTTAAGAACGTTGCCGAGCTGTCTCTGCATCAACTCTCCTTATCAGGCATAGGGGGTTGCTCAAACCTTACTGCACAGATATTGCCTGAAAAATTATTTCACCCGATGATTCTATCAAAAATATCTCTTCACGTCACTGAATAAGAATCTTCCATGCCCCTTCAGCAAGAGGTGATCCGCGGCGCCGGTCCCGGCATATCGGAGCTTTTCAAGGCCGTTTCCCGGATTCCTTATATCTTTACGAAAAACTCTATCGCCTCTTTCACCCTGGAGATATCAACCTTTGTGTCCAGGCAGGGGCCAAATGGGCGTTCATTTGTTATTCCCAGAATCGGTATCGGATATGTATCAACAATGCCGCCGCTGAGGTCGTTTTCACAGGCAACGGCAACGACGGCATCCGGTTTTATCTCATTCACGGTCCTCCGCGCAAGTGAGCCTCCTGTCGCGATAAAAAGGGTAATGTTGTTTTCCTCCGCAATCTGAATGAGGTCTTTGATCTCACATTTCCCGCAGCGTTTACAGTTGTAAATATTATAGGTGAGCCTCACATCGCATTCTTTTCTCTGAAGACAGTGCGGAAGGAGAAGGAGGATTTTTTCCGAACGCCATTTCTCTTTCCTGACAAGACGGTTATTAAGGTCAATAATAAATCTCTGGTAGCGCTCCTTCCTGTTTTTCGCAAGAGAACCGGCGAACATCAGAAGCGGATAGAGAAATTTAAGGGTAAATCCCCGGATCAATCTACGGCTCATCGAAGAAGATACCTTCTTGTAATTTTCTGCCCTGGAGGAATTCTATAGCGGTCATAAGACGCCTGCATTCCGGTTGAAGTTCAAGGATCGAGATAAGCCCTTTGCCCGAACCCACAATGATTTCTCCTTTTGCTTTTTCGATTCTGCCCGGCATGCCGAAGCCGTCGAGCGCTGCAACCCTGGTGATTTTAATCCTTTCCCGGTTCAGAGAACAATACGCACAGGGCCAGGGATACATGCCCCGGACAAAATCCCGTATCTCTTCGGCAGAGTTCTTCCACACAAGCCTTCCGTCTTCTTTCTTCAATGGCGGTGCATAACTGGGGACGCCCGCTTGCGGAACCGGCACAAGTCTCCCTTCTTTTATTTTCCCGATCGTTTTCATCAGGACTGATGCCCCGAGAGCGGCAAGCCTTTTGCTCAGCGTTTCAGCAGTATCATCAGCAGCGATATTCGTCTCCTCCTGAAGAAGGAGCGGTCCGGTGTCGAGTCCTTCGTCCATGAGCATCGTGGTTATGCCCGTCTGCTTCTCCCCGTTCAGAATCGCCCACTGTATCGGCGCCGCTCCCCTATATTGAGGGAGGAGCGATGCATGTACATTGATGCAGCCGTGAGGGGGAATTGCGAGAACCTGCGAGGGAAGGATTTTCCCATAGGCGACGACAACGATCAGGTCCGGGGCTATACTCTCAAGCTCAAGGAAAAATTCAGCATCTCTGATACTTTGCGGCTGCAGAGTTCTTATCCCGCTGCCGAGGGCAAGCTCTTTAATCGGCGGGGCCGTAGCTAAGCGGTCCCTTCCTCGTCTTTTGTCGGTTTGTGTGACCACGGCGGAAACCTCTTCTCCCGAGTCGAGGAGCATGCTCAGCGAGGGGACAGCGAATTCAGGGGTGCCGAAAAAAACTATTCTCATCTTTTAATTTCAGACAACCAACGATCACCATGCTCATGCATAAAAATTTCTCTGATTCTTACAGAGAGCAGAATGCGCACAGAGTTTTCTTATGAGGAGATTCCGAATTGAGAGTTTCGCAATGATTGTGTATCATTCTTTTGCCGATTCCTTCAAAGACTTTTTATACCTTCTCTTGAAGAACTCCCTTCTGATGGGGCTCATCCTGTCAATGAAGAGAAGCCCGTCGAGATGGTCGATCTCATGCTGGAGTGCCCGGGCAAGGAGACCTGCAGTCTCTATCTCGACCGGTTTCCCCTCACGGTCGTGACCTTTCACAAAGACTTTCTCCGGTCTCCTAATCGTTGTCATATAACCGGGAATGCTCAGACATCCCTCTTCGGCGTCGAGTATTCCTTCCTTTTCGGCAATGACCGGGTTGATGAGCACAATCAGGCGGCTATTTTCATCTTTCATGCTGAGGTCAAGGACACAGAGCCGCTGAGAAACTCCCACCTGATTCGCAGCGAGACCAAGCCCCCGTGCAGAATGCATTGTTTCCACCATGTCGTCAATAAGGAGCTGGATCCTGGAATCTATGTTTTCAACAGGGGTTGTTTTTTGTTTGAGGACCTTCTCAGGAAATTTCTTGATTTCTAGCACTGACATAAAGGTATTATAAAACATTTCGGAAATACAGGTAAGCGGGAACGGTTCTCAGAGTTCTCCCGCAATGTTCTTCGACTTTCCGGAGGAGGTAACCGGGTAATTGCACCGGACGCATTTTGTTTTTGAAATAGTGAAAGCAGGTATATTATAATCCATAAAAGTTTAAAACTGGTTTCTGAATATATTACCGGAGGGGTCCTATTAAAGAGCTAAAATTTGATTTAAAAGAAGACCGGGAGACTTACAGACACAGCACATCCCACATCATGGCACACGCGGTCAAGGAACTCTTCCCCAAAGCAAAACTCGCCATAGGGCCGGCAATAGAAGACGGCTTTTACTACGATTTTGATATCGACAGGCCGTTCACTCCGGAAGACCTCACTGCAATCGAAAAGAAGATGAAGGCGATCATCAAAAAAAATGATCCGTTCGTACGCAGAGTCATGCGGCGAAGCGATGCGATCGAACTTTTCAGGAAACTGGGGGAAGAGTATAAAGTCGAACTCCTGAACGAGATTGCCGATGACGAGGTTTCCCTGTACGAAGAAGGCGGTTTTGTTGATTTGTGCAGGGGACCGCACATTGAAACCACAGGACAGGTCAGGGCCTTTAAACTCCTTACCATAGCGGGAGCATACTGGCGGGGTGACGAAAAGAACAAGATGCTCCGGAGGATATACGGCACCTCTTTTCCAAAGGAGGAAAAGTTAAAAGAATATCTGGATTTTCTTGAAGAGGTGAAGAAGAGGGACCACCGGAAACTCGGCAAGGACCTCGATCTCTTCAGTACCGGCGACGAGATCGGAGCCGGTCTGATTGTCTGGCATCCGAACGGAGCGCTCATCAGGAGGACGATAGAGGATTTCTGGTTACAAGAACATTATAAGGCAGGGTACAAACTCCTCTATTCCCCCCATATCGCCAAGCTGAACCTCTGGAAGACAAGCGGGCACCTGGATTTCTACAGCGAGAATATGTATTCCCCTATGGAGATTGAAGGCGTGGACTATGAAATCAAGCCGATGAACTGTCCTTTTCATATCCATGTCTATAAGAGCTCACTGAGAAGCTACAAGAATCTGCCGGTACGGTATGCAGAGTTGGGCACTGTGTACCGGTATGAGCGTTCCGGCGTACTCCACGGGCTCCTTCGTGTCAGGGGGTTTACCCAGGACGACGCCCATATATTCTGCAGGGAAGACCAGATCGAAGAAGAGATACTGAGTGTCCTCGACTTTACCCTCTTTATCCTGAAGACATTCGGTTTTTTGCAGTATGACGTATATCTGTCTACACAGCCGGAAAAATATGTCGGCACTACCGGGAACTGGGAACGGTCTACGAACGCACTGAAAAGGGCGCTTGAGATGAAAGGGCTCTCCTATGAAGTAGACCCGGGAGAGGGTGTCTTCTACGGTCCGAAGATAGACATTAAAGTCAAGGATTCACTGAACCGGCAGTGGCAGTGCAGCACCATACAGGTGGATTTTAATAACCCCGAGAGGTTTGATATGCAGTTCAGGGGAAGCGACGGGAAAGAACACAGGCCGATCATGATACACCGTGCGCTTATGGGTTCACTCGAACGGTTTTTCGGTATACTCATCGAACATTACGCAGGGGCCTTCCCGGTATGGCTTGCTCCCGTCCAGGTTATCATCCTCACCATTGCAGAAAGACACAGTGAGTATGTACGGTCCTTATCGGCGCAGTTCCTGGCGGCAGGGATACGGACGGAGGTGGATATTGAGAACGAAAAAATTGGCTATAAAATAAGGAATGCCACTATTTTGAAAATACCCTATTTGGTTATAACAGGCGATAAAGAAATGACCGAAAACAGGGTGACGGTAAGAAAAAGGAGCGGCGAGAATATCGGACCGTTCACCCCGGAAGAATTCATCGCAATAGTGAAAGAAAAAACGGAAGAAAAATCCCGGGAATTATAATGCAGGAGGTGGGAGCATAACACGGGATATCAGGGTTAACGAACAGATAAGGGCAAAGGAAGTAAGATTGATAGACGCTGAAGGAAATCAGCTTGGAGTCCTGCCGGTTCGTGAAGCATTGCGCATTGCTGAAGACAAAGGCCTTGATCTGATCGAGGTTGCTACGAATGTTGCTCCCCCTGTCTGTAAATTGCTCGACTTCGGGAAATACTGTTATCAGATAAACAAGAAACAGATGCAGAAGAAGGCTATGGGCATCAAGGAGGTCAAAGTCAGGCCGCAGATCACCGAGTATGATCTCGGTCTGAAAGTGAGAAATATCAGGCGGTTCCTCGATGAAGGGCACAAGGCAAAGATCACAATGTACTTCAGGGGAAGGGAGATTGTCAGGCCGGAACTGGGGATGAAGGTATTCGTAAAAATAAAGGAACTGCTCACCGGTAAATTTAACGTGGAACAAGGCCCAAAACTGGAAGGAAACCACATAACTATGGTGGTGACGCCCAAATCATGACAACCTATCCTTAAACCCGGCCACCCGCGGTTTTTTAAATTTATTCAAAAACCTCTTTAAATTTTTTGCGGTTTCGTTTAAAATACTAAGCTCAGGTTCTTGAAAAGAGGAGGATACAGGATGCCGAAACTGAAAACACACAGGGGAGCGGCAAAAAGATTCAAAGTTACCGGCTCCGGGAAGATCAAGAGGGGAAGCGGATACAAGAGCCATCTCCTTACGGGTAAGTCCGCAAAGAGGACAAGGAGGCTCAGAACAGCTTCGCTAGTTTCTGACGCCGACTATCATACGATTAAAAGGCTTATCCCTTATCTATAAGAAAAAGTAAGAAGCAGGAAGCACGCAGGAACGCGTCGGAAGAATAAACAGGCAGCAGGAAACAGTTTGGAGGTAATAGATGCCAAGGGCAAAGGGTGGATTCAAGACACGACGGAGAAGGAAAAATATCCTGGAGAAGGCCAAAGGATACTACGGGGCGAGAAGCCGCCTTTTCAGGATTGCAACAGAAGCCGTTGACAAGGCGCTCCAGTATGCATACAGAGACCGCAGGGTAAAAAAACGCGAATTCAGGGCTCTCTGGAATATCAGGATAAACGCAGCTGCGCGCGCATGCGGCATGACGTACAGCTCGTTTATTTCGGGACTGAAGAAAGCGGATATCGCGCTGAACAGGAAAGTCCTCGCGGACATGGCCTACAACGATCCGGCTGCCTTCAGTCAGCTCGTAGAAAAAGTTAAAAGCTAATACGCGAAGTGGATGACGTCACTGCTCTTAAAGATTCATTTCTTTCGGAAGCTCAATCAGCCGCTTCTCTCCCCGAGATCCAGCAGCTCAGGGTAAAATATCTGGGCAAAAAGGGCCTTGTCACCGCGAAGCTCAAGGCCCTCTCAAACGTTGTTCCCGAAATGCGTCCGGCCTATGGAAAAGCTGTCAACGAGGTGAAGAATTCCATCGAGGAGGAAATCGGGAAGCTCGAATCTCTCCTCAAACAGGCTGACCATAAAAAGCGGGTCGTAGCAGAGGCCCTGGACATAACCCTCCCCGGAAAATATACGCCGTTCGGCAGAGAACATCCTATCAACAAAATCCTGGGAGAAATTACCGACATTTTTGTTTCGATGGGATTCGAGATAGAAGAAGGCCCCGAGGTCGAACTCGATTACTATAATTTTGAAGCCCTCAATATCCCCAAAAACCATCCTGCCCGCGACATGCAGGATACTTTCTACATCTCCGATGATGTTGTCATGAGGACCCACACCTCTCCGGTCCAGGTCAGGGTTATGGAGAAAAGGAAACCCCCGCTCAAGATCATTGCCCCGGGGAAGGTATACCGGTGCGATGCCGACATATCCCATACCCCGATGTTTCATCAGGTCGAAGGATTTATGGTCGATACCGATATCGCGTTCAGCGACCTGAAAGGGGTCCTCGAAGCCTTTATCCACAGCATGTTCGGCGCCGGAACTCCGGTCCGGTTCAGGCCGAGTTTCTTCCCGTTCACCGAACCGAGTGCGGAAGTAGACATCGGGTGCATCTTCTGCTCCGGCAAGGGATGCAGGGTCTGCAAGACGACAGGATGGCTCGAAATACTCGGTGCGGGCATAATCAACCCCAAGGTGTTTGAGATGGTGGGATATGACCCGGAAGTCTATACCGGTTTCGCCTTCGGCATGGGTGTGGAACGGATCACCATGCTCAAATACTCGATCGACGATATCAGGCTGTTCTTCGAAAACGACCTCCGGTTTCTGAAGCAATTTTAATATCATAAAGGAACAAGACCAATAATCGGCGGAAACATCAGGCAATCCTCTCCTGGAAACGGACACTTCAGGAACATGTCCCCCCCATTCTGCATTTTCCTGTGCGCGATGCTCCTTGTTATTGTAGGACTCATTGATTACATAACCGGAAATGAAATCAGTCTTTCTCTCTTCTATTTGTTGCCTGTCTCACTTGCAACCTGGTATGCAGGAAAATGGAACGGGATCTTGTTCTGTTTTGCCGGTGCAACGATATGGTTCTTTGCAGATATGATGGCAGGCCATGTGTATTCCCGTGCAGGCATCCCATACTGGAACGCTTCTGTGCGATTAGGCTTTTTCCTTGTAGTTTCGTATCTTTTGACAAGGCTGAGAACCTCTCTTGCGCATGAGAAAACTCTGTCACGGACAGATTCATTAACCGGGCTGTACAACACGAGGGCCTTCTATGATTTCGCAAAGACGGAAATACAGAGATCGCGCAGGTTCAAAAGACCTCTTACGCTTGGATATATGGATCTGGATAATTTCAAGACGGTGAACGATCAGTTAGGCCATAGCACAGGCGATGTTCTCTTGCAGTCAGTGGCGGAGATTATCCGGAACAATACCAGGGCAGTGGATATCTCTGCGCGGCTTGGGGGCGACGAATTCGCCATCCTGCTGACAGAAACAGGCATTGAGTCCGCACGCACGGTTTTTCTTAAAATACAGGAGAAAATCCTGGAAGTTATGCAGCGAAACAGCTGGCCCGTGACAGTGAGTATAGGTTCAGTTACCTATAAGAGCCCGCCTGAAACAGTCGATGATATGGTGAGGAAAGCAGACAATCTTATGTATACGGTTAAAAACAGCGGGAAAAACAGTATCATGCACGAACTGGCGGAAAAATAACGTATGGGTTATAACTATCTTTCATGAGACTTCAGCTTTCATTCAGTTTAAAATCTGCTATACTCAATTTATCAATGAGTGAAGAGGCCGGATATTTACAATAGCACGTCAGAGACTGAGGAGATGATACCAAAAGGTGAGTGGAGTTGATTTTACTGACATCAGACTGAAGCATGTAACCTGGAGAGTTAAGCTCGATGACTTTTTTGAAGGGAAGCCGGGCATGACCGTGGAAGAGGCAACTTCCCACAAGGCTTGCGGCGTGGGTAATTGGTTGTACTCTGAAGGCATGAAGAAATATGGCACAATGCCGGAGATGCAGGAACTCGAAATAAAACATATTGAACTTCACGCGGCTGTCAAAAATATTATGACTTTGAAACAATCCGGGAATATCTCCGCTGAACAGGAAGAGAGGGAGAAGTTAGATAAAATCCTGAGGAAGGTCATGTTCTTATTGGTTGACATCGAGCAGAAGCTCATTACGCAGAAGATCAATCATGAGAAAGACCTTTCCTGACCCCGCGGTTTATCGCCCTGTTTCAAAGAATACCTTAATTGTTCCTTTAAGCCCCTGATTTCCAGTCCCTGTAGTGGTTTATTTCATTCTGGATAGTCTTGAGCACAAAGAAAATGACGGCTGCGTCGTCGGTAAACCCCAGCGCCCCCATGAAATCAGGTATGGCATCGAGTGGTGAAAGGAAATAGAGGAGGGCTGCAACCGCGAGCAGTATCGTATGCATCGGGACTTTCGTATACCTGCCCTTATGCCAGTCTTTCAGAAGGCTTACGAGCGTTGCGATGTCGTCTTTAAAGTTCTGTATCAGCGGCTGCTTGTTTCTTGCGTATTCCTTCACCGCTGAAAGCATGTGTGAACGCTTTTGCGGGTCTTTTACATATGAATTTGCGAGTTTCAGAAACCTCGCGAACCCTTTCGGTCTTTTCATAGACCTATTATATCCCAAATGCACTCTACGTGTGATCCGTCAGTGAAGCTTTAGCCCGTTTAATGAAAGAATTCCTCGATGCTCTGCATCGGGGTTACTGTTTTCCTTATTCTGTCATTCCGGCTTGTCCGGAATCTTTCCGGAGCATATGTTCTATAAGACAATACAGGAATGCAAAGAAAGATTCCGGACAAGCCGGAATGACATCTTTGATA
>JAKLQR010000354.1 GCA_022013235.1 Thermodesulfovibrionales bacterium
GTCAAAGGGTTTATAGAAGTCCTTCACTACCTTCACCCATTTCAGCTTGCCGTCCTCGATATGGTCAAGCTCATCCTCCATCTTCGCAGTGAAGCTCACATCAATAAGCTCGGGGAATTTCTCGACGAGAAAGTCGTTCACGACCACACCGAGTTCCGTCGGGGAAAACTTTCCCTCTGTTTTCTGGACGTACTTTCTGTCCTGTATCGTCGAAAGAATCGCCGCATAGGTACTCGGCCGCCCGATCCCTTTCTCTTCAAGCGCTTTCACAAGTGTTGCCTCGGTATACCGCGGAGGCGGCTGGGTAAAATGCTGTTTGGGCTGGAGAGAGAGAAGCTTCAGGGTTTCTCCTTCCTGGAGCGGAGGCAGTGTGAGCCCGTTTTCTTCTTCAGTTTCGTCCTTGCCTTCCGTATAGAGCGCCATGAACCCATCGAAGCGGATTACCGTCCCGGAGGATCTGAATTCATATGCGCCGGCGGGCTGGTCGCCCTGGGGGCTGTGAATGGTGAACGTTGTCTGCTCAAGCTGTGCAGGCGACATCTGGCTTGAGATAAAACGGTTCCATATCAGCGTATAGAGTGAAAACTGGTCTTTCGAAAGAAACTGCCTGATAGCATCAGGCCGCTTATCCTGATAGGTAGGCCGTATCGCCTCATGGGCTTCCTGGGCCGACGCCTTGCTTTTGTAGACTGGTGGTTTTTCCGGAGCGTAATCCGTTCCGAATTTTTCCCGTATAAGCTCCCGCGCCCAAACCTGGGCCTCTGAAGCAAGCCGGTGTGAATCCGTTCTCATGTACGTAATAAGACCGGCAGACCCTTCGCCGCCGAGTTCCACTCCTTCATAGAGCTGTTGCGCCACCATCATCGTCTTTTTTGCCGGGAACCTCAGCTTGCGCGCCGCTTCCTGCTGGAGCGTGCTTGTGATGAACGGCGGGTAAGGCATCCTCCTTCTCTGTTTCCGGTCGATTTTGCTCAGGATAAAATTATTATTCTGCAAATCGGCAACGATGCTGTTCGCCATGTCGCCGTTGGGAACAAGAAACTTGTTCTCTGTTTCCGCCCCCGTGTTTATCCTGAAAAGCCTCGCCCAGAACACCGGGAGTTTCGAGCCTTCAAATTCCGCATTGATACTCCAGTATTCTTCGGATTGAAAAGCCTCGATAGCCCGCTCCTTGTCTACGACAAGCCTGACGACCACAGACTGTACTCTCCCTGCGCTCAGGCCCCTTCGCACTTTCTTCCAGAGGAGAGGACTGAGTCCGTACCCGACCAGCCTGTCAAGTATCCTCCGTGCCTGCTGCGCTTCAACTTTATTCATATCTATCTTCTCAGGGTGCTGAATCGCCTCAAGGACGGCACGCGAAGTAATTTCATTAAATATAATCCGGTATATTTTCTCATTGAGCGTTTTGGATTTTTTATCCGCGATCTCTGTCGCAATGTGCCAGGCAATCGCCTCTCCCTCTCTGTCAGGGTCCGGGGCAAGATAGATCCTGTCGGCCTCTTTTGAGGCCTTCTTGAGTTCCCTGATAATCTTCTCCTTGCCCGGTATCACCACATACTGCGGAGCGAAATCCTTTTCGACATCGACACCGAGATTTTTTGCGGGGAGGTCTTTCACATGACCGACAGACGCCTTGACCGTAAAATCCTTCCCGAGTATTTTATTTATCGTCTTTGCCTTTGCAGGCGATTCAACAATAACAAGAGTCTTCATGCAAGATAAAACCTCTTTCCTGAAATTTGTTTCACCGCGCCTTTCAATTCTAATCCGAGGAGGATGCCGAGCACCTTCGATGCCGGCAATCCGCTCTCGCGTGAAATAGCGTCAACCTGTTTCGGTTCACCGGAGAGGAGATCACAGAGTGTCTTTTCCTCCCCGGTAACATCTACGACTGCCTTATCTCTTAATTTTATAAATCCTTTGAGTACAGGGGCAAGTTCTTCCACAACATCTTCTGCTTTCTGAATCAGGACCGCCCCCCTTCTGATCAGGGTGTTCGTACCCAGCGAATTCGGAGAAGTAACATTCCCGGGGACTGCAAAAACCTCTCTTCCCTGTTCAAGGGCATACTCTGCGGTAATGAGGGACCCGCTGTCGTATGTTGCCTCAACGACCAGAGTACCGAGCGAAAGACCGCTGATGAGCCTGTTTCTCCTCGGAAAGTTTTCCTTGTCCGGACGCGTTCCCGGAGGGAATTCACTGAGAACACATCCCTCCCGTGCAATCTTTTCCATAAGGCCCTTGTTCTCCGGAGGATAGGGGATATCAAGTCCCGAGCCGAGCACCGCGATAGTTCTCCCCCCCGCTTTCAGTGCGCCGCGGTGAGAGATTGAGTCAATACCCCGTGCCATTCCGCTTACAATGGTAAATCCCATGGATGCAAGGTCCTCTGATAATTTCTCCGCGACCGATACCCCATAGTCTGTCGGCCTCCTGGATCCTACGATTGCAAGCGCGTACTTATCCTCTGTTTCGGACCCGCCCATCTGATAGAGGACTACGGGTGCGTCTTCCACTGCCCGCAGCATCTCAGGGTACGAGGGATCGGAATACGGAACTGCCCTGATATCCCGCCTCGCCATCTCCGTAATCTGTTTGTCGATCCTGTCCCAGGCAGAAAATTCCCGAATACTGCCGGCGATCCGGCTGCTGATTCCATGCGAAGCGCGCAGTGAATCAGGTCCGGCAGAAAAAACCCTTTCGGGAGAACCGAATACCGAGAGCAGGTTCTTTGCTCTCACCGGCCCGACATCGGGCAATTGAGATAATGCAATCCAGTATCGAATATCCGACATTGATTCCGAATGAATGACAGCTTGTAATGCCTGCATCGCGTATTTACTTGCTTGAGTGTTTCAGGCTTTTCAATTTCAGCCTTAATGCGTTGATCCTGATAAATCCCTCCGCATCCTTTTGATTGTAAACATCTTCGGCCTCAAAGGTTACAAGTTTTGTGTCGTATAATGAATGCGGCGATTTTCGCCCCGCAACAAAGCAACTTCCTTTATAGAGCTTCACCCTCGCGGTTCCTGTAACGTCTTTCTGTATGTCGTCTATCATGTTCTGCAGGACGACCCTCTCCGGAGAGAACCAGTATCCGTAATAAATCAGCTCCGCATAGCGAGGGACAAGGGTGTCCCTCAGGTGCATGACTTCCCTGTCAAGCACGAGCGATTCAACCGCCCTGTGCGCGGCATGAAGCACCGTGCCCCCCGGGGTTTCATAGACGCCCCGTGATTTTATCCCCACGTACCTGTTTTCGACGATATCAACTCTTCCGACGCCATGCGCCCCTGCGATAGTATTGAGCCTTGCAAGGAGGCGTGCAGGAGAGAGGCGGTCGCCGTCAACAGCCACCGGGTTCCCGTTCCTGTATGTTATTTGAAGATACCGTGCTTTGCCTGTTGCCTTTTCCGGGGGGGTAATCATTGTGTACATATCCTGCGGCGGCTCTTTCCATGGGTCCTCTAGGATTCCGCCTTCATAGCTTATATGGAAAAGGTTTCTGTCTATGCTGTAGGGTTTCGCCTTTGTCGCCTCAACAGGAATGCTGTGTTTCTGCGCGTATTCTATCAAAGAGCTCCTCGAATCGAAGGGCCATTCCCTCCATGGAGCGATAACCTTGATATCCGGTTTCAGCGCATAATAGGTAAGTTCGAACCTTACCTGGTCGTTCCCTTTTCCTGTCGCTCCATGCGCAACGGCATAAGCCCGTTCTTTTTTTGCAATATCGATCTGCTTTTTTGCGATTAACGGCCGTGCGATCGACGTTCCGAGGAGATACGAGCCCTCGTATACCGCATTCGCTCTGAGCATGGGGAAGAGGTAATTGCGGGTGAATTCCTCCCGGAGGTCCTCGACATATACCTTCGATGCCCCGGTCTGCAGGGCCTTTTTCTTGATTTCCTCAAGGTCTTCGCCCTGCCCGAGGTCTGCGCAGAATGCAATAACTTCAGCCCCGTATGTCTCTTTCAGCCACTCTATCGCGACAGAGGTATCAAGTCCTCCGGAGTAGGCAAGGACTATCTTGTTCTTCACGGATATGCCTCCATTCATTGTGTTCTTCTGCAAGAAAGCAGCGATACCGCTTCCAAACAATCAACCTTAGCATAAAAGGCAGAAAAATGTAAAACGGTCGCAGTGCGTGGAAATTTACCGATAAAAAATCACCAAGGGTTTCCTCTCCCTTGATGGGAGAGGATTAAGGAGAGGGTGAAAGGCACCCGGAAAGGTAACCCCTCCCCTCTGTCCCCTCCCACAAGGGGAGGGGATTTCGGTTTGGATTGGCGACTTGTTTCTCAATTTTTCGGCATTGTTATAAGCATATTGACAGCAGAGCTTCTGTTCAGGTAAAATTGTAATTGAGACTCATTATCAATTAAACCCATGCGAGAGAAACCCGTACAGAAGCAGGTATTCAGCAGATTCCTGAAAGAGCGCGGTCAGCGGTTCACCAAAGAGCGGTCAGCCATCCTGGAGAAAACTATGTCCCGGAACGGCCATTTCGACCCTGAAACCCTCTATATCGAGATACGGAAAGCGGGGGCAAAAGCTTCCCGGGCATCCGTCTACAGGACGATCAGCCTCCTCTGTGAATGCGGCCTCATCGAACAGGTGAGGAAAACAGAACACGGCACGGTGTATGAACGCTCGTTTGGTCACGAGCATCACGACCACATGCTCTGCATCGGATGCGGCAGCGCAATCGAATTCTATTCGGACAAGCTTGAACGGCTTCAGGAAGACCTCTGCAGGCAGCAGGGGTTTCAGGGGACCACTCACACGCTGGAGATCAGGGGATATTGCAGAAAATGCCAGAAGAAAAAGAAACAGACCTAACGCACCAGCGCCGGAGACAGAACCGAAAAGGAGGGCGGAATAAGGGCCAGATTGACGGGAAGGTCGTATTAATCGGCAATCCCAATGTCGGCAAGAGTGTGATCTTCGGCCTTCTGACCGGCCAGTATGTTACGGTATCTAATTACCCAGGCACAACGGTAGAGGTTTCGTACGGCAACGCTTCGATAAAGGACAAGACCCTCCTCGTCATCGATTCACCGGGAGTGAACAACCTGACCCCCATGAGCGAGGACGAGAAGGTGACAAGAGACATCCTCCTGAAGGAAAAGCTCGACTCTGTAGTGCTTGTTGCAGATGCAAAAAATGTGAAGCGGGCCCTCATGCTCCTCATACAGCTTGCGGAAATGGAACTCCCGTGCATTCTCGACCTGAATATGGAAGATGAGGCAAAGGCCCGGGGCATCGAGATAGACTACACGGAACTCGGTGCGCTCCTCGGTGTCGGAATAATCGGCACAATCGCTCCCCAGAGAAAAGGCCTGCAAAGATTGAGGGACGCAGTTCTTGAGCCACGAGTGCCTTCCCTTGCCCTCCGGTATCACGGGGTAATCGAAGAATATGCCGAAAAAATTACATCTCTGCTTCCCGACGCACCCATCGCAAAGCGTTCTCTGGCGCTTATGATCCTTTCGGGTGACGAGAGCCTCAAGGACTGGCTCATGACGAACCTCAAAACAGAGGATATCAAACAGATCGAAGACCTCAGGGATGAGGCACAGTCCAGGGTAAAGGAGCCGATCTCGTACATGATCGGGCACAGCAGGATAAAATATGCGGAAGAGATCACCGGAAAAGTCCAGAGGAACGGCAATGTCCAGTCAGGCACTTTTTTTCAGCATCTGAACAGATGGACCATTCACCCCGTCTACGGAATTCCGGTCCTGCTCTTTGTCATCTTCTGTTTCTATGAATTTGTCGGAAACTTCGGCGCCGGGTTCCTCGTTGATTTCTTTGAAGAGGTCATATTCGGGACCTATCTCAACCCCATAATAAGGAAGACGGTCGAATCTCTCGTCCCCCTGCCATTTCTCCAGGACATGCTGATCGGCCCCTATGGAATCTTTACCATGGCGGTCACCTATGCGCTGGGCATCATCCTCCCTATCACTGCAACCTTTTTCCTTGCATTTGGTTTTCTCGAGGACAGCGGGTATCTGCCGAGGCTCGCCGTGATCTCGAACAAGGTATTCAGGTCCATCGGCCTGAACGGCAAGGCTATCCTCCCCATGATTCTCGGCCTCGGATGCGGAACCATGGCGGTAATGACCACGCGGATACTTGAAACCAAACGCGAGCGCCTGCTGGCCACCTTTCTCATCGCCCTTGCTATCCCTTGCTCGGCACAGCTTGGCATCATCTTCGGCATGCTCGGGAACCTCTCTCTCCGTGCGACTTTGTGGTGGGCAGGGTGTATTCTGTTCGTATTTTTTCTATCGGGTTATCTCGCATCAAGGTTCCTCCCGGGTGAAAGACCGGATTTTTTTATTGAACTGCCCCCGCTCCGGGTCCCCACCGTAAGGAACATTCTTATGAAGACGCTGAGCAGGATCGAGTGGTATCTGAAGGAGGCGGTACCCCTCTTCATCCTCGGCACGCTCGTCCTCTTTTTCCTTGACAAGATCATGGTGCTCAACCGTATTGTCGAGGGCTCATCGCCACTCGTCGTGCAGTTCCTCGGACTTCCCGCAAAAACTACAGAGGCCTTCATCATGGGTTTCCTCAGGAGGGACTACGGCGCAGCAGGACTCTTTGATATGGCGAGAAAGGGGCTGTTAAATGAAAACCAGGTCATAGTGAGCCTGGTTACCCTGACACTTTTTGTGCCCTGCATCGCAAATTTCTTCATGATCGTGAAAGAGAGGGGGCCGAGGACTGCCTTCCTGATGATGGCGCTCATTATTCCGTTTGCACTGCTTGTGGGGGGCGCACTCAATTATATCCTTACCACATTGTCTCTCTAACGCTCTCAGATAATATAACCCCAGGGGTGGTATAACCACAGAGGCACTGAGACACAGAGTTATAACACAAACTGCTTAATCCCATGTTTTAAAACAACTGCATGAAACCGGTTTTTATTTTTGGAATTTGTACGTTATCCTCAGTGTCTCCGTGTCTCAGTGGTTTATTCTGTTTTTCTGATAGATGGGGTGGTATAACCACAGAGACACTGAGACACAGAGTTATAAGACAAATCTTCTGATGCCATGCTTTAAAACACTAGTGTGAAAATTCACAAGCAAACCGGTTTTCAGCTGAGAAAGCCTTAGATACGTCAGCAGCTGCGCCTCATGAATAGACATAATTTTTTCAACACACTTAAGTTCCAGCACCACTCTGTTATTCACCACAATATCCATACGATATCCGCAATCCAGCTTTATACCTTTATATTCCAAAGGCAATGGTTTCTGTCTTTCAAAAGACATTTGCTGCAAGCTAAGTTCATGACAGAGACATTCTTCATACGCAGACTCCAATAACCCCGGACCAATATGACGATGGACTTCTATTGCAGAGGCAATAATCTTCTTGGTCAATGCGCCATCGTAATAAACAGTCTCGTCTCCGAATGTATCTATCACAGCATCCTCTGTGTCTCAGTGCCTCAGTGGTTTATTTTGTATTTCTCGCCTATTGAACTGCATAATCCCCGGAAGAACCACGTCTTTCTCTTTGATCATTTTGCATTGCTAATCGCTATTTTTAACTTGTTCAGTTACTGTGTTCTCTGTGTCTCAGTGTCTCTGTGGTTCATTCTGCATTTCTTATCAACCGTATAATTCCCGCACCCCGGACTCTATTTATCAATACACTTACTCCCATTAAATTTGGCCATCCGTATCCGCGCCTGTGTTATCGCTAAACAATCATAGTCAGGATTTTGTGTATGAACAATGCGGATGTCCCGTTGAGGATATATCAACCCTCTTGTGTCGATATTAAATGTAATAGGGAGTTTACTGACCCCTGCGTTTTTCAGTTCATATTCATCCAGAGTTTTTTGTTTTATGCAGGTATCCTGGTCCTTTTCTAATATTGCATCCCCATCCGGGGGAGGAAAGGTATCGTCATAGGTTGCATAGCCGGTAGTGTCGAAGAGAATGAAATGTTCCCTGTGCACAGTAAGAGCCCTGACCCGTGCATCCATGATATCAGATAAAATCTGTTTTGTCTCACTTTCAACTCTATAATCGCCCATCCAACCGGCAAAAGAAAACCCAAGAGAGACAGCCAGGATGCCAATGATGCTGATGACCACAAGAAGTTCCAATAAAGTTACCCCTCTCTCATTTTCTCTGAGCATATCGTAAGTTCCTCCTCAAAGGTTCTTTGAAATGAGGGCTTATATTAAGCAATTGCTATATTTTAGTCAATACGAGCCTGTCTAAACACTATGATTTGAGTACTCTGTCATTCCACGACTTGATCGGGTAATCCAGAAAAAAAGAACCGGATTCCCTGGTCAAGCCAGAGAATGACACAAAGAAACCCTATAGCAAACTGACAGGGAATTATCAAGTTAATACTACAGCGTATTTTTTGTCATTCCCGAAGTTCGTAATCGGGAATCCATGGTTTTCAATGCTTTCTGGATTCCGGATCAAGTCCGGAATGACGACTAAAAGCCATTGATTAGCGGTTTTTATTGAAAAGTTAGCTTTAGTGTTAAGATAACATCTATTAATGAACAGGAAAACAAAAAATAAGGCTTCAGGGAAGATTCATTCCAATGACAAGATCCTTAATGTCGCCCGGAAGGTCCTGCGGATTGAAGCAGAGGCTGTCCATGCCCTGATCAGGAA
>JAKLQR010000005.1 GCA_022013235.1 Thermodesulfovibrionales bacterium
GGGGAGATCATTCTCATTGCAGACGATGAGTACAAACTGAAAAGCCTGACAGAAATTCTCAAGAACAAGCTTGTAAAGAGAACTGTATCCCTAAAAGCCTTAGTCTTCGGCAATATCGAGAAGGCGGCTGGTGATACGGTAAGGCAGGTGGTAACCCTTCAGAAGGGCTTATCTCCTGAACGGGCGAAGGATATTGTCAAGCTTGTGAAAGACATGAAGCTTAAAGTACAGTCAGAGATTCAGAAAGATCAGGTGAGGGTACGGGCAAAGAAGATCGATGACCTTCAGGCGGTAATACAAATGCTGAAAGGGAAAGAGTTCGATTTTCATATCGAATTTATCAACTACCGATGAAATCCTTTCTTTGCAAAACCACCTTGTATATGGGTATGAGTCAATTTCTGAAGCGATATAAACTGCCTTAGTTGTTGTACATACCTTTATCTGATCTCTAATGTTTTCACTTAATTCATTGGTGAGGCTTCCGCTCCGTCTTCAGCCTCATCAAGATCACCCGTGATCTCGCTTCAGAAATTGACTCATACCCCCTGATTTCCAGCGTAAAAGATGAAGTCGGCTATTTTTTGACAAAACAGGTGAGGTGGCCGTCTGTATAAACAACGGAGAATTGCCTGCCGAGAAAACCAGCCAGGCAATCAGCAATACTAAAGATAACAAGCGGTTTCCCGGTACGGTTCAGTTTGCGGGCGATAGCCTCATATACTTCCTTCCCCCCATCGAGCGGTTTTGCCGGCAGATAAAGATAAATAAAATCCGCTTCTTCAATCGATACATGCACAATGTCGTCGTGAATCCACTCTACGCGATCAGCATCGATTCCGAGCGCATGCTGAAAGATCCGGCCGACGCGGATCAGTTCGGAGGAAAGCTCGACCTGGATTGTTTTCCGGTGCGTGCAGATGCGCTGTAACAATAACCCCTGCAGTCCGTTCCCTGCACCGAGGTCAGCGACAACTGAATCGTGCCTGATAAACTGAGGGGCCTTCATGAGCGGGGAAAGGCCGCCGGGATAGCACGCATATCCTTTCCTTTTCGAAAGCTGCTCCCTTTCGCAGGGAGAATACCTGGAGCCTGCTCCATGCAATTGTGTATACAGGCTGAGCAGAGCGGTTTCGGTTAAGGTAATATCACCCGTCTGCAGAGCGCCCATAAGATTTTTTGCATAGCGGTCAAGACCGGGGAATTCTTTCTGAACAGCGGTATTCGCCGCGAGGTCAAGCAGTGACTTTGTAATAACAGGCGACTGTTTTGACAGACAGATATTGTCTAAAATGTCATCCATGTATCAGGACAATTTCATAAATAATACGGGCGGTTGTACATAAAGAGATTATATAGCAGGACAGTCCTTTAATGCACGTTTGTAAGCGCTTATCCGACGATGTTCACTCTTCCGTTATAATAGTGAGAAGACGAATCAGAGGCGAAGAGAGGCCAGGAAAAAGGAGGTCAATATGTCCGGATTGTATTTTCTGCTCCCGACGTTGTTTGCAATATTTATTTCCTTCCTGATTGTGCGGTCGGGTGCTATTGCGTTGATGATGACCGGAGTTGACAGGCCAAAAGCGGTATTTCAAGCCCTGTCGGCATTCACCGGGACAGGGTTCACAACGCGGGAAGCCGAGACGGTGGTGAACAATCCGCTGCGGAGGAAAATCATCGGCATTCTCATGATACTGGGCAATGCGGGAATCGTTGCAGTAATCATCTCGGCGACCTCATCTGTCGTAACAAGCAAGGGATATGAACTGCCGATTCATTTTATCCTCTTTTTGGTCGGAGTCTTTCTCATCTACAGGATCGGGAAATCGAGGGGGTTCGTGCAAAAATGGGAAAGCTTCATCCAACGAAAGCTTGTAAAAATTCCTGCTTTTGAAGAGGAGGATGCAGAAGATATCCTGCATTTCCTCGAGGGATATGGCCTCATAAAGAAGACAGTCAGCAAGAACTCGCAACTCATAGGCGTATTGCTTGCGGAATGGAAATTTCGCAGTCAGGATGTCATTATCCTGGGCATCGAGCGGGACAGGAAATGGCTGCCGATACCGAGCAAGCATCATCAACGGGTGCAGGAAGGTGATAAGCTGGTTCTCTACGGCAACCTCAATAGTCTGAGGGAAATCCTTGACGAGTAGACCGGGAACAGCATTCAGCGGGAAAGTGTAGATTACCCCTAGGAGCGCAAACTCAAAATGCATATTGGCACAAGAATAACTTGTCCTGAAGAAGTAGGGCTATGGGATGTGGACCTCTTTCAGATCAGTGTTTACCATGGAATGAAAGACAATCTCACACTCATGGAGAAGTGCGTGAGTAAATGCAGGGAGGAGGGGATACGGTATGTTATCCATCCCGTGCTTTATTCCATAATGGACAGGGAAATGTTCAGGAGCCTTAAAATGATGGCAGAGTGGGCAGACCTTGCACTGATCCTGCATGATGAAAAGACCATCGACTGGAAAAGACTTACCGGAGCGCATAAAATAACCTTCAAGGCATTACTCGGTGAACTGCAGTCTGTGACCCCCGTCTCTTTTGAAAATGCCACGGACACGAGAGATGTGATATGGTTCTGGAATACTTATGCGGATTCCATTACCCTGGACATCGGTCATGTTGAGCTGGCAGGCATGAACTCGGTAGAATTTGTAAACTCTCTTGACAGAGAAATAATCGAGAAAATTCAGTATGTGCATATCCATAGAAACAATGGCTGGCGCAAGGGTCTCACAGACCACTGGTATCTTCTTCCTGGCTGCAGGGAAGTTAAGGCCCTCGAAGCGCTGCTGAGAAGAAAACATGATATCGGGGTGTTCCTCGAAGTCAATGAGACGGAAAAGATCGAAGAAAGTCTCATGATACTCCGGACTTTGAGGGATGAGATAGGGATTCTCCCCTCGTAAAAGACTTCCTTCCAGGTCCATCTTTCAGATTGACAGAGGCAATGAGTCTATCTTAAAATATAGACAATATCTATGATTAGAAAATTATCTATAGATTATTTCTATATCAAATGGCACTAGCAAAACTGTCTTATGGTCTTTTTTGAGGGTCAATAAATGCCTTTGACACTTTATACATTTCTCTTCCTGGGGGGGTCGGCAGGCGGGTTTTTCTCCGGTATGCTCGGAATAGGGGGCGGCATAATCATGTTCCCGATTTTGCTGTATCTCCCCCCCCTTCTCGGGTTCAATATAATAGAGGTGAAAAGTATTACCGGTCTCACTATGGTGCAAGGGTTTTTTGCATCGCTCACTGCGCTGTTGTTCTACAGAAAACAGAGGCTCGTGAATAAATCACTTGTATTGACGCTTGGACCTGCACTGTTCTTTTCATCACTGAGCGGAGCTCTCCTCTCGAAGTCAGTGCCGGACAAATATTTGCTCTTCATTTTTGGGGTATTAGCCTTGCTTGCTGCTGCTGCGATGCTTATCCCGCGCAGTTATCTACAGGATGATTCGACTGAAGACACGGTGCATTTCAAGAAATCAGAAGCAATATTGATAGGTATCTTTATAGGGTTTTTTCTCGGACTTGTCGGCCAGGGAGGCGCTTTTATCATCATACCGGTTTTGTTATACCTGCTGAAGATTCCTCTCAGGGTTGCCCTAGGAAGCACGCTTGCAATCGGACTTTTTTCTTCAACCGCAGGGTTGGTAGGGAAGGCAGCAACGGGCCAGGTCCCTTTTCTTATGACCGTTGCACTCCTTGCGGGCGCTGTCCCCGCAGCAAGCTTAGGGAGTATTCTCAGCAAAAAAACAAAAGTACAGCTTCTCAGATGGCTGCTTGCAGTGCTTATTTCGGTTACCGCAATAAAAATCTGGACAAGCATTTTTTAGGGAGAGAAAATTCTCACCTCCTCCGGGAACTTTTTCCGATCACCCGTTGTCTAAGAGACTAAGACCGGTCGGAAATTCCATCAGGAGGTTGTTATGAACGTATTCAAGATTTTCACTCTCTGTTCTCTCATCTTGCTTCTCTTCATGGGAGCATCAGTCGGCTCTCAACAAGGAGAATCCGGTGACAAAACCCTGTCGCCATATTTTTATGTACTGAGCGATGATCCGGATGTTGATCAGCTTCCCCTGCAGTCCACCTCTGCGGTTGCAAACATTTCAGGAGTGATAGCTGACGTCAGAGTGACCCAGGTGTATAAGAACGAAGGAAAGCGTCCCCTCGAAGCCATTTATGTATTTCCGGCTTCGACAAGGGCAGCGGTATACGGCATGAAGATGACGGTCGGCACGCGGGTCATTACCGCGCAGATCAGGAAGCGCGAAGAAGCGCGGCAGGAATATGAACAGGCGAAGCAGCAGGGGAAAAGCGCTTCCCTGCTGGAACAGCAGCGTCCGAATGTCTTTCAGATGAACGTTGCGAATATACTGCCGGGGGATGTGATTACCGTTGAACTCAGCTATACAGAACTGCTGGTACCGACGGACGGAGTGTACGAATTTGTCTATCCGACTGTCGTTGGTCCCCGTTATTCAAATCAGCCGGCGGATACGTCCCCACCCTCTGAAAGATGGATACAGAACCCTTATCTCCATCAGGGAGAATCTCCGCACTATGCCTTTGATATTACCGTCAACCTGAATGCCGGCATGCCTGTGAAAGAAATTACCTCTCCCTCACATAAAGTGAAGGTAAGCTATGACAGCCCTTCAATTGCCGCGGCAAGACTTGACCAGGCAGAGAAATACGGCGGCAACCGGGACTATATCCTCCAATACCGGCTGGACGGCGGACAGATAGAATCCGGTATCCTTTTGTATGAAGGTGAGAAGAAGAATTTTTTCCTGCTCATGATGCAGCCGCCCAGGAGGGTGACAAACGCACAGATTCCCAAACGCGAATATATCTTTATTGTGGACGTGTCGGGTTCAATGCACGGGTTCCCTCTGGATATCTCGAAAACATTACTGAAAGACCTCATCGGCAGGCTGAGGCCAACTGATACATTCAATGTCCTCCTTTTTGCAGGCGGATCGACCGTTCTGTCGGAAAAATCTCTTCCCGCTACACAGGAAAATATCGGCAAAGCAATCGCCGTAATTGACAGCCAGAAGGGCGGAGGGGGCACTGAACTCCTGCCCGCACTGAAGCGGGCCCTCGCTCTGCCCAAAGGCGAGGGATATGCGCGGACAGTCGTCATCGCAACAGACGGTTATGTGACGGTTGAAGAAGAGGCCTTTGACCTGATCCGGAAGAATCTCGGCAATGCAAATATGTTCCCTTTCGGTATCGGATCGAGCGTGAACCGCCATATTATCGAGGGGATGGCCCGTGTCGGAATGGGAGAACCGTTTGTTGGCACGAAATAAGAAGAGGCCCTGGAACAGGCTGAGAGGTTGCGCAGATTGATCCAGTCGCCGGTGCTCACCAACATAGAAATAGATTTTGGCACATTCCAGGTATATGATGTCGAGCCTCCGAGCATCCCGGACGTGCTGGCTGAGCGGCCTGTTATCGTATTTGGAAAATGGCGCGGCCGGCCGCAGGGAAGGATCACCCTCAAGGGAGTTACCGGAGATGAACCCTATACGGATACTATCGATGTGAAATCGGTAAAACCGGCAAAAGAGAACTCCGCGCTGCGCTATTTATGGGCGCGGCACAGGATTGCCCTGCTGTCCGATTACAACAAGCTAAGACCCGACGATGAGCGCATTCAGGAAGTGACCAGCCTCGGACTTGCCTATAATTTGCTCACTGCATATACCTCGTTTATTGCCGTCGATACGGAGGTTCGCAACAAGGATGGCCAGGTGACAACGGTCAGGCAACCCCTCCCGCTGCCGGAGGGGGTTTCTGACTATGCTGTTGGCGGCGTGGCAAAAGAAAGCCTTGCATCCGCGCCTTCTCTGATGAGGACGCAGGCAGGAAAAGATGAAAAAAAGCGGGAAGAAGAGAGTGATAAGCCGGGAAGCAAGGGGCAGAGAGAGTTCAAAATAGGGGAAGTAGCGGTATCACGTGGCGGCCTCTCAAAGACAGCCATACAAAAGACGATAGAACAGCATATCGACGAGATCCGGGCCTGTATTGCAAAATGCGACCGGCAGGATAAGCTCGTCATCCAATTAATTATCCGTCCGAACGGTACAATAAAAATGGTAAAAGTCATCAGGAATGAGTCACAAAACACGGACGCCGAACAGTGCATCATCAGGCAGATCAAACCATGGAAATTCCCTGTTTCGCCCGCCGGCCGTGAAACAGAAGCGACCATTCATCTTGTGATGGGGACCTGAGTATCGGAACAATTATGCAGTAATATGAGAACGCCTTGAAATTTTGAAGCGAAGTCTCAACAGCGCCCTCCCATTTGACGGGAAAGGGCGCTGTTTTCTGAGGTCAATACTTCTGATTTGCTACAATAGTGAAGAAAGTCATGAACAAAACTCCTGACAGAACTGTCTAATAGATGAGAGAACAGGAACAGGTGACAGCAGATGAGGATGCAGCTCTGGTATCGTTATGCAAAAAAGGGGATGTAGATGCGTTCGAAGCCCTGGTGGTCAAACATCAGAAAATGATGATCAATATTGCATACAGAATGCTTGGAAACTATGAGGAAGCATGCGAGATTGTACAGGACGCATTTGTGTCTGCATATAAAAGTATCAGGAACTTCAAGGAAAGGGCAAAGTTCTCCACGTGGCTGTATGCGATCGTCATGAATCATTCCAGAAATCGCCTCAAACAATTGAAAACCCAACACTCCCATGAAGAGTTTTCACTTGACGACCCGGTTGCTCCTGATACAGGCAGGGGAAAGAGGGAACTGGCAGCCAATGAGTCCTCAGTGCTGGAAAGACTTGAGACGCATGATCTCCGGCAGACGGTTCAGGGATGTATAGACTCGCTCTTCACTGAATTTAAAGAAGTGCTCATTCTGAGAGACATACAGAGCTTCTCTTACGGGGAGATAAGTGATATCCTGCATATACCGGAAGGAACCGTGAAATCAAGGCTTTTCAGGGCACGGGACGCGGTGAAAGATTGTTTAAAGAACGTTATGGGTGATCTCTAGAGATGGAATGCGAAGGGCTTAAGGAAAAGTTTTCCGCTTACCTTGACGGCATTCTCCCTGCTGAAGAGAGAACGCTGCTTGAGGAACATCTCAAATCCTGTGAGAGGTGCAGGGAATCCCTTGCCGGCCTGAGAAAGACCATCGGACATGTCCGTGATCTGGAGGAAATTGAACCTCCTTTGTGGCTTACCGGTAAGGTTATGGCAAAGATAAGAGCAGAAGCAGAACCTAAAAAGGGGATAATCGAAAAACTGTTTTATCCGCTTTCCCTCAAGCTCCCCATTCAGGCCGTTGCTACTGTCCTGATAGTGGCCACGGCACTCTATGTCTTCAGGATGATGGAGCCTGAAGTGAAAATTACTGAAAGGATCACGGAGGAAGTCCCGCAGAAAATTCTTCCGGAACCAAAAGACAGCGCTACCGATACTGAAAAAGGCAAAACGGTTCCTTTTCAGAAGGTATCACCACAGCCCGGCCCCCGTCAGGCGGCAGAAATGAAGGACTCTGAAGCTGTCGGCGCCTCTGCGGCGCCCGAACCAGGAGAAAAAGCAGTGCCCGATTACCGGGAGAAAACGCCTGCTGCCGCGAAACAGGAGCAGGCCGTCACTCTTGAAGAATCCATCAAAAAAGAGAGCGATAAACCTCAGGACTTCTTCCGGTCATCAGGAGCAAAAGTATCGGATGAGAAAATCCCGGAAGAGAAGGTCGTTGAGGTCCTTGTCAAAGATATTGCTGCTGCAACAAAAGAGATCGAGGCAGTTCTTCTCAATCTCAACGGAAAAATAGTAAACAGAGAATACGCTGAAAACAGGAATGTCCTGTTCGCAGAGATACCCTCCCGGAAGATGGACGAGTTTCTGGATCAATTGAAGCCGATAGGAGAAGTACAGGAAAAATTTAAAGCCTCTGAAGCTTCAGAACTTGCCCTTACGATCAGAATAACTATTGTAAGACACTGAGAAGAAACCCGGTTTTACTGTATCTCCACAACCTCGACGTCAAAATCAAGGGTCTTTCCCGCAAGGGGATGGTTGAAGTTCATTACTACCACATCATCCTTGATTTCCATAACTCTCACCGGGACCTGCCGTCCATCCGGAGACTGTGCATAGAGAGTCATCCCCGCTTCAGGGTTTACCTCGGGAGGCAGCTGATTCTTTGGAATGTTTTGTATCGCTTCCGAATTTTCAGGACCATATCCCTCTTCCGGATTGACCTTGAAAGACTTTTTCTCCCCGACCTTCATGCCCATAACACCCTTTTCGAAGCCGGGGATCATCTGACCGCTGCCTGTCTTGAATTCAAGCGGTCCGCGCCCCTTCGAACTGTCAATGACTTCGCCATCGACCTCCAGGGTGTAATCGACCTTGACTGTTTTTCCTTCAGTGACCACGAGCGCACCTCCTTCTTTTATTTTTTCAGCTGCATCGGATGCAAATGCTGAAAATGAGAGGGCTGTGATAAGCCCTGCCAATGCTGTGAGCAACACCAAATGTTTTTTCATTCTCTCTGCCTGCCTCCCTGCTGGTTAAAACATAATTTTAAAAAACAAAAAAACCGCAAAGCAGAATAATTTGCGGTTCTATGCCAAATACCCCGTTCCGACACTTTAAGTATAATATATGAACAGTATTTCAGACAACCCCTTCCATGGTACAATGGACCCATGGCCGATGAAAAATCGCGATTAGTTTATTCCACAGACAGAGCAATCCAGCAAAAGGGAAGGAAGGCCGGAGAGGCCCTGTCGCCGGATGTGCCTCAGGCGCAGCAGAAAGTGAGGGTCCGGCTTGAGCGGAAAGGCAGGGGTGGAAAGACCGTCACGGTCATAGAGGGTCTCTGCATTCCGGACAAGGACCGGGAGTTGCTCCTGAAGCAGCTCAAGGCAAGTCTTGGCACAGGAGGAGCTGTCGTGGAGACTTCGCTCGAAATCCAGGGAGACCACCGGGACATGATTATGGCGGCATTGGAGAAGCGGGGATACAGACCAAAACGTTCCGGCAGCTGAGCGCACCCTATATGTCGCTTATTCCTGCCCGGATGTCAGGATTCGCACAGAAAGGGATGTCCTTCTTCTGGCCGGGGGGATAACAGCAATATTTTAGGAGAAAATTCTTTCGGGAAAAACTATAATAAAGAATAAAAAGCCAAAAGCAATAGTATCCTGTTTACCATGATACCCAGATAACTAACCAGCGACAAACAACGCGGAAATTTCCAGAATGTTTTATGGATAAGCACATCAGGCAGCAAAAAAAATTAGTCGAGAAGATCGCACTCAACATTGCCGAGCATGAACTGCGGAATGTAGTCACCGGATACAGGACCTATCCTGAAATATACGAGGAAGTGAGAAGGGCCGTTTCCTATGCGGCGGCAGTCCATGAAAATCAGTGGAGAAAAAACGGCGACCCCTATATATTCCATCCCCTCAATGTAGCGCTTATCGCGGCAGAAAACGGCATGGTCGACAAAACCTCTATCGACAGCTGTCTGCTTCACGACGCCATCGAGGACGGTGAAGTCAGCAGCAGCGAGATCGCTGCGACTTTCGGGGAGGAGGTTGCCGAGGTTGTAGAGGGCCTCACAAAGATCAAGGAACATAAGGCAGAGTCATACGATAAATTCTTTTCTCATACCGTGCATAATCCGAGGATTGCCTATATCAAGATCTTCGACAGACTGCATAATCTCCAAACCCTGAGCCACCATAAACTTGAAAAACAGGTGATAATCGCCAATGAATCCATGGATATCTACCATAAGCTCTGCATACGGTTGTGTCTTACGGATATTGCGAATGAAATCGAGGGCCTTTGTGCGCCCATCCTGCATCCTGAAACGTTTACCTTGTTTTCCGCACGCCTGAAAGAGGTCCAGGAAGAAGCCGCTCAGGTAATCGATACGTTCAAGATGAATATCCTGGCCAAATGCCATGAAAGCGATGTGAGAATAAAGAAGATCAGGGTCCACTGGAAACCGTTCCTCCCTATGAACGATTACAGGTTCATGCATATCCCACATGTGCTCCTGTTCAAGCTTGTTGTCGATACTGTGGAGAATGCGTACAAATTGCTTTGGCTCGTCAATACACAGTACAAGGTGGCCGGCACCATTGAGGATTATATTTCCGTCCCGAGGTTTAATAATTTCAGGGGTATTCTCTATACCGTTGTGGTAGAAGGGGTAAAGATCCCCATCCTCATTGCCACGGACAAATTCAACGAGTTCAACAGGAAAGGCATCCTTGTGTATGGCAGCTTCAGCAGGGATACCGCCCTCAACAAAAAATTCATGGAGCACCTGCAGGAATATCTGACGAGTGAAAGCAATTTCATGGATGTAAGGACGCTCATCTCCTTTATAGAGAAGGATGACATTCAGGTTTTTGCCAAGGACGGGAAGACTACTGTTGAACTGAAGAAAGGCGCTACGGTTCTGGACTTCGCGTTTAAGATACATTCGGAACTGGGATTACGGGCAGAGTCTGGAATCGTGGACGGAGTGCGGGTATTGCTGGGACATGAATTGACAAACGGGAATATCGTCCAGGTGCACACAAAGAATACCATTACGGCAACCGAGGATTTCCTCACAAAATGTGTCACACCCAAGGCGCAGAGGATACTGAAGAAGTTTTTCGAAAATGCGCATACGGATTCACTCGTCAGGATCGCTGAGGACTATATCGAGAAGAATCTTTTCACATTCCATGTAGATCCGCAGGAATTCCGGAGAAAGCTCAGGGAAGCATATCCCGCGGAGAAGGAGAGAAAAGAGAAGGTCCTGGGTATCCTCCGTGCGGTGAATGCAGTAGAGGACCTGATGGTTGAACTGGACCTGATCGATAATAAAACACTCTCCCTCCACCGCAAGAAAGAGGAGACTTTCCGCAGACTATGGAATGTTTTTTCACCCCGCCAGAAAGGGCTGCCTATTGAACTCGATTTCCTGGATACCAATTACCTGTCCTGTCCCCACTGTGTCCCTACCCTGCACAATTCCCCTCACAAAGGGGTCCTTGCGGAGAACTTGTTTGTCATTCACACCGGCAATTGCAAAAAGATTGCAGATGCCCCGGAGGAAAAGGTCTTCTCGGTCAAATTCAGAAAGACAAGACGGATAGAGGACATGGTTTAGGTGAGCATAGAGACTGATGACGTCTCGAGTATTACGCACGCGGTGTCCTCGGTCTTCAAAACCGTGAATCTCGAAATTTTCAATGTCGAAAACGACCACACCAAGGCGCTTTACCGGCTTGCATACTATCAGAAATCTCCCCAGACGGTCTCTTCGTATCTCGAACATCTTCACAAGATCCAGGAAGTAAGGAGCATCGCGATCAGCACAAAAAAAATCTTCTGAACGCAGCCGCATTGGCCCGGAATCTCTGCGGTGTGCCTGGTTATCCGGGAATCCCCCAGAGGACCGTTATTATTCCGGACGGGAATGAGCGAGAATACTCTCTCCCCAATGTGTATTCTCAATTGTGTGAATACCCCAAACGAAAAGGAGGGATCTGTGAAAAAGGCAGTAGTCTTTCTTTGTGCAATAATACTGCTCGCCGCAGTCAGCGGCTGTGAACAAAAGTCCGCTACAAAAGAACCTGTGGTCTTTGCGGAAAACCTGAACGAACCGGAGGCCCCTGTTCTTCTTCCGGACGGGAGCTGGCTGGTCGTAGAAATGGGACCTGAGAAGGGGTCAATAACCCATATCAGCGCCGACGGGAAAAGTCAGCGGATCATTGCAAAGACAGGAAGGCCAAACGGACTTGCCGTGGATAAACAGGGAGTCATCTGGGTCGCGGAGTCCATAAATCCCCCGTCATTGCTGAAGGTTACCATGGACGGGGATGTTGAAGTTTTTTTGAAAGAATACAGGGGTGCTCCCTTCCTGTTCCCCAACGACCTCGCCTTTGGCCCGGATGGGGCGCTCTATATGACCGACTCCGGCGTCGGATTCAATGACCTTGTCCGGGGCGGCAAGCTCCGTTCCGATTATATGGATATCGACACGGACGGCAGTGTCTTCAGAATTGAGGTGAATACGAAGACCATTGAGAAGATCGATTCCGGGTTGAAATTTGCAAATGGCATTGCGTTCGGGCCGGATAACACTCTCTATGTGGACGAAATGTTCACCGGCAAGGTCTATCGTTACCGGTGGGCAGACGGGAAAGTGAAGGCAGAGCGGGAGTTTTTCGGGAGCGTCTTTGACGGAGAAAGACCGATGGTATTTAACGGCCCCGACGGAATGAAGTTCGGCAAAGACGGAACCCTCTATATTACGGTTTATGGACAGGGCAGGGTGACGGTGCTCAAAAATGACGGCTCGATGCTCCGGCATATCCCGACACAAGGAAGCAAACCGACCAACATTGCCTTCGGCCCAGCCGGTGAAAAGAAGATTTATGTTACCGAGGACGAGACAGGGGTGCTGCAGGCAATAGATGTCGATACTTCGGGACTGCAGCTCTATCGGTGAATATGCACGTTCACTCTTTTTCCGTATCTTTTCCGGGATTCTGTTTCAGGAAAAGTGTGACCAGAAAACCGGCAAAAAGAATCACTGCGAGCACGATCAATCCGTATTTGAACTCGCCGGTGTAGTCCTTAACCCAAAAAATGCATTTACTATAAGCATACCTGTAGAGTAAAGCCTATAAAGGCATTTGCTGATATGTGGATATGAAAGCTAATACTGATGCTGTTTTTTAGCGCACCTCCTGCAATTTTTTATTCTTGTTATCCAA
>JAKLQR010000355.1 GCA_022013235.1 Thermodesulfovibrionales bacterium
AATGCTCCTTTCAGGACGCCATTATATTGGAAAAGAAACAAGAAAAGAATCTTGGTTGAATTTCTTAATAAAGTGGAAAAGATTATTCCGGGCATTCAAAAACACGTCCTTTATCTTGACGGAGCATCTCCTGCAACCCTTTACAAATATACCTTGAATTATAAAGGAGCAGCATATGGTTGGGCAGCAACACCTTCACAATTATTTCAACCTATTTTTATGCATAAATCTTTCATAAAGGGATTATACTTAACAGGACATTGGACAACTAAAGCACATGGGATACCAGGCGTTATCTATCTTGGATACGATACCGCACAACTTATTCTTAAGAATGAAAGAATTAAAAGCGAGGAAATTTAATTTCTATCATCAAGAAAAGAAATTTTGACTTTGCGAAAAACATATTTTAGTAATATGATTATAGTATGAACAAAGAAGAATTCATAAATTACAATTTTGAAAGATATTTATATTATTGGTCAAATATCGCTATAGGTGTCGGTTCATTCGTTATTCTTTCTCTTATTCCACTTGATTTTCTTGCTTCCCCTTCCAATTTCAAAGATTTCTTGTTTTATAGAATTATTGCTGCTTTCAGTTTCGTTGTGCTTTTTTTCTTGAATAGGAAAAAAATCAATCGGAACTTTCAGAGTTTCTTGTCAATTATTGCAGGGACTATAGTTGCAGTAATGATTGCGTTGATGATAAAAGATTTTGGAGGTCATAAGTCGGTATATTTCGCGGGTATTATTTTACTCATAATCTATGTTTTTGGACTTATTCCTTTCACATTAAAGACCACCTCAATAGCTGCATTAATAATTTACTCAATATATCTTTTGCCCATACTCTCATATGATATTATTATTGATAAATCTTTTTTTGTTTCCGCGAATGTTTTTATAATCGCTTGTGCATGCTCTTTACTTCTCTTAAGGTATCTGAGTTATAAAAGGTTAATGAAGGAATTTGAACTCCAGTATGATCTGGAACAACAGAAAAAGCAACTTGAAACTTATTCCACCCACCTTGAAGAACTCGTCCAGGAACGCACCAAGGAACTAAGCATTTCAGAAAAATGGCACAAGTCCATTTTCGATAATGCGACCGACGGGGTTATCGTTCAGGACAGGAACGGGACGATCATCAATGTGAATAAAAAGGCCTGCGAGATCCATGGTTTTGAACGGGATTCACTGATAGGAGTAAACATAGAATTGCTTGAGGCACGAGGTGATAAGAAACAGATTGACGAACGGAGAGAGCGGATTCTGCACGGTGACTCTATAATCTATGAAACCGAACATTACAGGAGAGAAGGCGAAAAAGTAGACCTTGAAGTCAGCGCTAAAGCGATAGAGATAGGGGGGGAACTCTTCATCCAGTCCTTCTACCGCGATATCACGGAAAAGAAAAGGATACAGGAGCAACTCATGCATTCGCAGAAGATGGAGTCTGTCGGAGCGCTCGCGGGCGGCATAGCCCATAACTTCAATAATATTCTGACGACCATCCTCGGGTATTCAGAATTGCTCCTTGAATTCAGTGAACTGGACGAGACCTCAAAACTGAGGGTGCGGAACATCGAAAGTTCAGCCCGGAAGGCGGGAATAATGGTCTCGAAACTCCTCAGTTTCGCGAGGAGGGAGACCCACGAGATCGTCCCGCTGAATCTCCATGACGTAATCAATGATTCGGTGCGGCTTTTCGAAGGCGTGCTGGACAAACGGATAGGGATAAAGATGGAATTGACCAGCACGCTTCAGAACATCGATGGTGACCCCAACCAGATCGAACAGATTCTTATGAACCTCATGGTGAATGCACGTGATGCCATGCCTGACGGTGGGCTTATTACCATACGGACTGAGGCGACGGATGTCGAAAAAGACCGATATGAGGCTCCTGCATATATAATTCCGGGCAAGTATATTGTGTTAGTAGTATCTGATACCGGCAGCGGGATTTCAAAACAGCTTATGAGTAAGATTTTCGATCCTTTCTTTACCACAAAAGAGAAGGGCAAGGGGACAGGGCTCGGCCTTGCTACGGTGTACGGAATCGTCAAGGACCACAAAGGATATATATCAGTGGAGAGTGAACCAGGAAAGGGGTCAACCTTTTCGATATATTTCCCTGCATCCGAAAAAGTTTTCAGGGGTATCGAAAAGCCTGGAATCGTCTCAATTCAGGGCTATGAGAACATTATGGTTGTTGACGACGATGTGGACGTACTCAATTTTGTCAAAGAGATTCTTGAAAACCATGGTTACCAGATTATTCCCGTGAGCAATTCTCTGAATGCAGTCGATATGTTTAGAACCCAATCCGAAACTATTCAGCTTGTCATTACCGACATCATGATGCCGCTCATGGAGGGACCCGAAGTGATAAAAACAATCAAGCAGATAAAACCGGGGATCAAGGTTATCGGCATATCTGGTTACAGTGATACTTCGGTCAGCAAAGACAAGATGGTTGACGCATTTATCAGGAAACCGTTCCAGGGTATGGAATTGCTTGCTGCGGTAAGGCGTCTTCTTGATACAGGGATCAGAAAATCACCACTTTATTAGGGCGGAAGCCCAGGTAAGTCCTCCCCCGAACGCTTCAAGAAGAATGTAGTCTCCCTCCCGTATTCTTCCCGTCTGGACCGCCTCGTCGAGGGCTATCGGGATGGAAGCAGCAGAGGTATTCCCGTACTTGTCAAGATTCATAACAACTTTTTCTTTCGGCAATTTCAGCCGCTCCGCTGTCGCCTGGATGATTCTCTGGTTCGCCTGGTGCGGCACGAGAAGAGCAAGGTCTGAAGGGACGAGACCATTCTGTGCAAGGGTTTTCAGCGCAATATCCTCAAGAGTCCTTACCGCGACCTTAAACGTTTCATTTCCTTTCATCTTGATGTAATGAAGCCTCTGATTGATCGAGTCGGACGATACAGGATTGCGTGAACCGCCGCCGGGGACGGTAATGAGATCCCACATTGTTCCGTCAGAGTGAATATGGATCGAGAGAACACCCCGGTCGTCATGAGACGGCACAACTACCGCAGCGCCGGCGCCATCGCCAAAGAGAACGCAGGTTGTCCTGTCTTCCCAATCGGTTATTTGTGAGAGTATTTCGGTGCCGACAACGAGAATCTTTTCCTGAAGGCCGGATTTGATGAAACTGTCTGCGATATAGAGGGCATAGAGAAACCCGGAACAGGCTGCATTGACATCAAACGCAACCGCATTTGATGCCCCAAGTTTGTCCTGAAGAAAACATGCGGTAGAAGGGAAGGGCATATCACCGGATATTGTGCCGACAATAATTGCATTTACCTCTCCGGCGCTGATTCCGGCCCTTTCCAGGGCGACTCGTGATGCTTCATACGCGAGATCGGACGCTGCCTGACCGGGACCGGCTATCCGCCTCTCCTTGATCCCTGTTCTCTCCGTGATCCATTCGTCGGATGTCTCTACAATTTTTTCAAGGTCGGCATTGGTGAGGACTTTCTCGGGAAGAAAAGAGCCGGTGGAAATGATCCTACTTCTTCGCACTTTTAAGTCTTTCATGACGGGCAAGATCCTTCTCAATTGCAGACGAAATGATCTCGCAGACTTTCTTATCGGCAAAGTCGGAGGCGACCCTGATGGCGTTCCGTATTGCCTTTGCAGTCGATCTCCCATGGCTTATGATGCAGGCGCCGTTGATTCCGAGAAGCGGCGCTCCGCCGTATTCGTCATAATCTGTCTTCTTTTTGAAATTCTTTAATGCCGGTTTAATGAGGAGATATCCGATCCTCCCGGAGGTGAGGTTGGCGACCTCTCTCTTCAGCATCTTGATGAGGGTGTCTGCGAGCCCCTCGCTTGTCTTGAGTATGACATTGCCGGTGAACCCGTCGCAGACAATCACATCAATGTTTCCGGAAAAGATATCCTTTCCGTCTATATTCCCGATAAAATTCAGGTCTGCCTCTTTCAGGAGTTTATACGTCTCTTTGGTGAGTTCGTTACCCTTGCTGTCTTCTTCACCGGTGCTCATCAGTGCAACCCTCGGTTCATCCCTTCCAAGGATAACCCTGCAATAAATGTTTCCCATGAGTGCAAACTGCAGAAGGTTCTTTGGTTTGCAGTGAATATTGGCGCCTGCATCAATAAGCACAAAAGGCGCTTTCAGCGTAGGCATGATTGTAGCTATTGCAGGCCGGTCAACCATATCGGATCTGCCGAGGCACAAGAGTGCAGTACCCATGACAACACCGGAGTGGCCTGCGCTTACAAACGCATCAGCTTCACCGCTCTTGACAAGATCAATCCCCTTTCGTATCGATGAATCCTTTTTTTTTCTTATAGCGGACGAAGGAGATTCGTCCATCCCGACAGTCTGAGAGGCATGGAAAATGGTTATACGGTCGGACGAATACCGCTTTCCTTCGAGTCCTTTCCTGAGGACTGATTCGTCACCGACCAGGATGACATGAATATCCGGGAAATCACTTGTTGTGTCAAGAGCGCCCTCGATATTGACTGCAGGGGCATAATCACCCCCCATTGCGTCAAGGGCAATCCTCATGCCTCTTTTTCAACGATATCGAGAACCTTGCGGCCATGGTATGAACCGCACAGCGGACATACTTTGAAGGAAATCTTTAATTCATTGCAATCCGGACAGAGACTCAGGTTCGGCATCTGGCCTTTCCAGTTGGCCCTTCTTTTGTCTCTCCGTGCTTTCGAATGTCTATGCGTTGGATTCGCCAATTTCTTGCTCCTTTCATTCAGGGAAATATTTTTTTAACACTTCAAGCCGTGGATCTACTGTATGCGTGCTGCAGGTACAGGTCCCGGTATTCAAGTCTGTCCCGCATTCAGGACATATCCCTTTACATATGTCACTGCAGAGCGGTTTCATGGGCAGAGCGAGCATAACCTGTTCATGGACGAGGATATGGATATCGAGCTCATCGCCGGTGTAAAAATCTATGTTGAGTGCGTCGGATTCGACCTCATGGTTTTCGTCTCCCTTGAGTTCTTCAACGGGATGATATACCGCATCGACCGGGATTGTGAGTAAGGAGTGAAAATCAGTTGCACATCTGCTGCATTGCAGATCAGCTTTTGCCGTGAGATTGCCTCTGATCATAACCTCGGTACCGACTTTATCGATCCTCAATTCTATTTGAACCGGTGAACGGATGCTATCGGATTCAATATTCTCTTCGTTCTCAATATCCAGCCCTTCATCGGGAATTTCTGATATCAGTATTTTCATTATGGAAAAAAAGACTTTTTATGCCCAAAGTATAAAATTATAAAAAGTAACCGAAATAAGTGTCAAGCTCAGTATTCTCTCCGTGATGCGGGAGCAGTTATTCCTTCAGGGAGACAGCGCCGTTTTCCGGATTGTATTCATATCGTGAAAGGTCTATTTTCGAAGTCATGAGGTCCTTGATATCGTCGAGGCTCTGCGGATAATTGTCATGGGTAGCCCGGTAAATTCCCACTGTTTTCTTCACCGCATCGAGATTGGCTGTTTCTCCCGCCTGCTGACCCCGCTTATATGCACCTGTGAGCGCGTCCCCATATTCCGCAACCGGATTTTTTGGCCCCTCACTACAGGCAAAGAGAAATGCCATGGAAAGCAAGCAGGGAATGATGTTTCCTGCAGCAATTCTTTTATACATAGCTTATTGTAGAACTGTTCCCTTGTTTTTGGCAATCGAATAGTGTGAATACCGGGGGCGTCTGTGATAAGATGTTCTCAAATGCCTGAATTACGGTTGAACCTCATAGTGCGGGAATGGGTTATTCTCTCCACGGAAAGGGCGAAAAGACCCGTAGATTTCCGTCTGACCAGAGACAAGAAGCCGTTGCCTGAATACCACGCATCATGTCCTTTCTGTCCGGGAAACGAACACATGACCCCTGGTGAGATCATGAGAACCACTGAGAACGGAAAATGGATGATCAGAGTCATACCGAACAAATATGCCGCGTTATCCAGTGAAGGAGAGCGGACAAGGAGAAGCGAAGGGCTGAAACATCTTGTTACCGGGGTAGGCCAGCATGAGGTGATTATCGAAACGCCGGTTCATAACATGCCCACTGCACTTCTTCCTGCAGGGGACATAGCGAATATTCTCAGCGTCTATAGAGACCGCTTTTTAGCTATCCATAAAAATCAGTCGGTAAGGCACGTCATTATTTTCAAAAACCAGGGAGAGAGGTCCGGCACGACAATACTCCATCCGCATTCACAGATCATCGGGACCCCGGTTACCCCTTTTCAGGTGAGAGAGAGGATCACTGAGGCAAGGCGATATTTCGATCATGCCGGTGAATGCCTCATGTGTGCTTCACTGAAGGATGAAATTGCTGACGGGAGAAGGATTCTCATCAATACTGACCACTTTGTTACCTTTATCCCTTATGCCGCACTCTCTCCTTTTCATACATGGGTTTTCCCCAAACGGCACAGTGGCGCGTTTGGGGATATCCGGGATGACGAGATCGTGGATTGTGCCCGTCACCTGAAGACTATACTCTCGAAGCTGTATTTCGGACTTGAGAACCCTGATTTTAATTTTCTCATACGTTCTGAAAATATCAGGGAAGCTGAATCCGAATATTTCCACTGGTACATGAGCATCGTGCCGCGGATTACCCATGCATCGGGATTTGAACTCGGATCGGGAATGTATACGAACCCGTCGATACCCGAGGAGATTGCCGAATTCCTGAGGAGCGTAAAAGTTAATTTCATGTGATACAGGAATACGGACAGGGGATTACGTGATGTTCAGGGTATCAAGGATTGCATACAGAGAACGGAGTGATTTCGCATCGGCAGGCAGATGAAACACTGAATCTCCTTTGAGGCCGAGGTGGAGCAGAAGATCGTCGTGAGGGACGACACCCCCAACCCGAAGGTTTAACCTCTCTGCCAGGGCCTGAAGTTCCGTCCCTTCGTCCCCTGATATCCTGTTGATAAGAAGAACACGGCTTGCAATGTCCAGGTCGAGTTCGCTGACAAGGGTGTCGATCCTCTTTGCGGTCTGTAACCCGCGCACTGAAGGATCGCTTGCGATGATCAGCAGGTTTACGCGGTGGGTAGTCCGTCTGCTCAGATGTTCCATCCCGGCTTCATTATCAATTACGACATAGGGATATGTTTCCGAGAGTTTGTCAGTATATTTCCTGATAATGTTGTTTGCCGCACAGTAGCAGCCGGGACCCTCAGGCCTGCCCATGACGAGCAGGTCAACCCCCTTTGATTCTATGAGAGACTGCTGTACCTGGTAGTCAAAAAGCTGTTCCATCGACATGCCTCCGGGTCTTTCAGCGCCGTTTCTGATGATCTGCAGTGAATCCTCTCTCAGTTTCCCTACAGTCGCATGGACATTGACTCCGAGGGCTTCGTTCAGGCAGTTGTTTGAATCGGCGTCAACTGCGAGGACGGGTTGCTTTCTTTTCTCGATCAGATAGCGGATGGTAATGCCTGCAAGGGTGGTCTTTCCGGTGCCGCCTTTTCCGGCAAGGGCGATTGTGTATGCCATGAGATAGTATACCTGAAAGACCTGTTTTTCCCTTGTTGCAATTTTTGCGGTAATACAAGAAAATAAGAGTAATATGAAATCTTTTCGTATAGTTTCCATAGCTTTTTGCTTCCTTGTCCTTTCCGGGTTTTTCATGATACACCCCGGGCATATTCAAGCCGAGGCGAAGAAAAGTCGTCCGGTATATGTCGGATCGGATGCCTGTCAAAAATGTCATGAAAAGGAATATGACAGTTTTATGAAATATGCAAAGAAGAGCAAATCATATGAGAGTATCGAGCGGGTAAAAAAAGGACTGACTGCTGAAGAAATCCGAGGATGTTATGCGTGCCATACGACTGGCTACGGCAAGCCGGGAGGGTTTGTGAGCGTCGAGAAGACACCCCATCTGAAGAACGCCGGATGTGAGGTCTGCCATGGTCCGGGAGAACTCCATGTGAAGACAATGAATCCGCAGTATATCAAGAGACGTCTGAGCATTGAAGATTGTGAAGTTTGTCATATTGAGGAACGGGTGAGGGCTTTCAGGTACAAGCCGTTGATTCACGGGGGAGCTCACTGACAAAAACAGAAGAGAAAGAACAGACGACCGCTGTGAAAGAATAGAGATATGCTGAGTTTTATCAAAAAAAGATTGGGCTATAAGATTATGGCGGCGATGCTCGTCATTATCATGTTTGTTCTGATAGCCGAAATATACATGCGGATCTACTTCGGCACAAGAGACAGGCTGGAAATCGCTTCTTCCATCAGCATCGAACTGGCAGACGCGGTGTATGCAGGAATAAAATACCCCATGGAACTGGGTAACAGCGAGGCAATCGAGAGAGAGCTCGCAGATATCCGCGAAAAAATGAAGGATGTCGAGGTATTTATCTGTGATTTCGAGCAGGAAATAGTCTACTCAACCCACGAGCATACCGTGAAGACAGAACTCAGGGAGCACATAGAGAACAAGGATATTTTGAAGACTCTTGCCCAGACACTGGAGACCGGAGTTGTTCCGGATATTGACATGAGAAAACCCTTCGAAGACTTTGCGAGGGAGAAGAGACATCTCGTTGTTATGCGGCCCATCCTGAATGAGAGAAACTGTTACCACTGCCACGGCGAGGCACGAAAAGTTCTCGGAGGTATCGTGGTGAGACTCGATGCAGAGCGGACTTATGCCCAGGTTATTGCCCAGCGTAACCGGACGATCATGATCGTTGTGTTCCTCATCCCTGTCGTTATTTCTCTTGTTTATATCATGGCCAATACGCTGGTAAGACGACCTGTGGAAAGCCTGGCAGAGAAAGCAAAGAAATTCGCAGAGGGAGATATGTCCGTTACCGTAGAGGTGAAAACAGAAGATGAAATCGGCATTCTCGGGAACACATTCAACAATATGGTTGAGAAGGTGTCCTTAACGAGCAAGGCATTGGAGGAAGAGGTACAAAGGAAAACAGACCTGTTGAATGAAAGGACGAGGCTCCTTAAAATGATCGAAGTGGCGAACAGGGAGTTGAGAGAGCTTGATAAGCTCAAATCGACTTTTCTCGCAAATATGTCCCATGAACTCCGGACTCCCATGAATGCCATTATGGGATACACCGACCTCCTCATTGATCAGGTTGACGGCCCTGTGAATGAAGAACAGGAAAAAAGCCTGAGAAAGGTTGCCACGAATGCCCGGCACCTTCTCCAGTTGATCAATGACGTCCTCGATATCTCAAAAATAGAGTCGGGTAAAATGAGTCTGTCACCGAAAGAGATCGATTTTAAATGGCTCCTCGAATCGATCATGCCCACTTTTGAGCCTCAAATAAAGCAAAAGAACCTCTCGCTTTCCTATGATATTGCAGCGGGGCTGCCCTTGCTGTATGCAGACGAAGACAAGATAAAGCAGGTTCTCATTAATCTCTTTTCGAATGCAATCAAATTTACCCACAAAGGAGGGATTACGGTCAGTGCAAGAATTTCAGATCGCGGCATTTCCCCCGGTGAGGAACCGATCTTTTCGGAAATTTGCGTTGAAGATACAGGTATAGGAATCAAGGAGGAGGATATCGGGAAAATCTTCGATAAGTTCGTTCAGGTGGATCTTACTACAGTAAGGCAGTATGAGGGCACAGGGCTTGGCCTCAGTATCGCGCGTGGACTGGTATCATTGCACAAGGGCGTCATATGGGTAACGAGCAAATACGGCGAAGGGAGCAAGTTCTGTTTCACAATTCCATTCAAGAAAGAAATTCTCGAAAAGCATGCGCAGCCGGTTGTCGAGCAGCGAATGGCAGAAGGACTTGCCGAGTATTTTGGGGTGCCTGTAGAAACCTTGCTCAAGGAGCCGGAATATGCAGGGAAACCGATCCGGTGCTGGGAATATGTCCGCTGCGGACAGCCAAGCTGCCCTGCATACGGAAGCAAGGAAAGCCGGTGCTGGTTAATCCTCGGAACCCAATGTGCAGGGATGAAGCTTGCAGCATATCCCGAGAAGGTTGATTTCTGCAAGGGATGTGAACTCATCAAGGGACTCATACTCTATGATGAGGAAAGGGAGAAACTCGCTCCCCTGAAGACAGCAAAAGGCGGGGAAAGCAAAAAGACGATTCTTGCCATAGACGACAACCTCGAAGCGATAGAAATAATCGAAAAATATTTGGGAGACGATTACAGGGTTGTCGGTCTCCTCAGTGGCGAAGGTGCGGTAGAAAAAGCAAAAGAGATCCTTCCTCTCGCAATAACCCTCGATATCATGATGCCGAGAAAAAACGGATGGCAGGTGCTTCAGGAACTGAAAAATACCCCGGAGACTCAGGACATTCCTGTGATAATACTCTCTATCGTGGACGATACGAAATTGGGATTCAGCCTCGGCGCTGCAGAATATCTGATAAAGCCTGTAGAGAAGGAGATACTCCTCCATAAACTGAGCAATTTGGAAAAAATGAAGAAGATCAAGAGGATTCTGGTGGTGGATAATGAACCGGAAACCGTTAGGATGATAGGCGGACTCCTCCGGGAAGTTGGATACCAGGTGACCACCGCATATAACAGCAGCGATGCAATGCATTCAATGCAGGATTTCAAGCCTGATCTTATTGTCATGAATCCAACAGCTCCTGAGGTGGGATTTGATGTCATAGAATATCTGAAAACAGAAGACAACCTGAAAGATATCCCCGTTATCATTGTGACCCATAAAGACCTTACCGAACAGGAGATCGATGAAATGAACGGAAGAATACAGGGGATACTCAACAAAGGGGTTCTCACAAAAGAGAATTTTCTCACTGAATTGAAGAACACGATCAGTAAATTGAATACCGCGGAATAAACAGCATTATGGTACCCTTGCTGATTCTCGCTCTTCTGGTATGTTCACCGGTTCCCGCATGGGGATATGTACCCCATGAATATCCTGCGCTTTACACTCACCAGTTTGCGCGGATATTTCTCTTCGTAGCGCTTCTCGCGGTCATCCTTTATGTAATCCGCAACCGGCTCCATACCCAGAGAGGATGGAGGTATCTTTTTTTCTCACTGATCTCTTTCGCCATATGGGATCTCGATGTGTTTCTCGGAAGGATCGCAGAAACTATTACAATCCCGCAAACCCTGGGGAGTACAGAAGGATGGCAGTATTTTTCCAGAACCATAAACATCGAGCATATGGAATACCTCTATTATATCGGACGGCTCGACTTCGTATTGCTGAATATCGCCATGTTTTTTTTCTATTACGGGTTAAAAGAGCATTTGCGTGAAGAGGAGCAGGGTAGCTCAGCAGCGGTTCTTCTCCCGCTTCTGCCAATCATCGCCATTGATATGACGGGGAATGTTCTCTTCATAATTCTTTCAGTCATGAGTGTGAATGTCAGCCTGAAACTCTACAGGCGCGACAGAGAGAACCCCTTATGGCACTACATGGTATGGCTCTCCTTTTCATGGTTTCTCTATTCGATCTCCCGTTCCTTTGGACACATACTGAGGCATATTATGATTCCCACAGGAAACTCCGGTCTCTGGAAATTCTTTGAACCCTTCACCGGGAGTTTCAACAGCCTCACACTTTTTTTCGCAGGGTCCGTAAGCCTCTTTTTTATCGGTATCTACAAATCCTATGTGGTGATCAGGGGAGACAAGAACGCACTGGAGAATCTTATTCAAGAAAGAACGGAATTCATCACACAACTGGAAAGGGACAAGAGCGAACTGCAGGAACTCGATAAGCTTAAGTCGGCATTTCTGGCGAATATTTCTCATGAACTCCGTACCCCGATGAACTCGATCATAGGATATACGGAACTAATGCTTGACAAGGTTGACGGTCCAATGAATGTGGAACAGGAACAGAGCATGCAGAAGGTCCATGAGAATGCAAAACACCTCCTGAAACTGATCGACGACGTCCTGAATATTGCGAGGATAGAATCGGGAGAAATGGCGCTTGACGCAAAGGAATTTGACATGACCCTGCTTGTCCGGTCTGTGCTCTCATCCTTTGAATCCCGCATACAACAGAAACGCCTTCAGCTCGTTATGGATCTCAGTGAAGAGTGCACAAAGGTGTATGGAGATGAGGAGAAAGTAAAAACAATCCTTATGAATATCGTGTCGAACGCCGTAAAATTTACCCATAAAGGCACGATAACGGTCACTACCAGCCCTTACAGGGAACACAATAAGACGGAGGGAGCGACGGAATTCCTCGATATATGTGTGGAAGATACAGGGATCGGAATCAAGGAGGACGACTTCGCGAGGATTTTTGATAAATTTCATCAGGTTGATTTCACCACCATTCGTCAGTATGAAGGCACTGGTCTCGGCCTCAGTATCGCACAGGGAATAGTTTCATTGCATAAGGGTTCGCTCCGGGCGACAAGCAGATACGGAGAAGGGAGCAGGTTCTGTTTCACCCTGCCGTTGGAGAGAGAAGTTTTTGAGAGATACAGATGATGGAGAAAAGCTGATAAAAAATCTGTAAAAATATATAATATTATGCGGAAAAGGTAAGACAGCATGAACGAGACCAAAAATATTATCCCACGGACCATTCTGGTAGTAGAGGACAATCAGGACAGCCGTGAACTTGTTGTGAAAGTCCTGAAAAACAAGGGCTATCAGATGATCGAAGCAGAGGACGGCGAGGAGGCTATCCAGAAGGCGCTCACTGAAAAACCGAACCTTATCCTTCTGGATATTTCAATCCCCAAAATAGACGGCTACGAGGTCGTGAAGCGGCTCAAAAACATGGAAGAATTCAGGGATACACCGATCGTCGCGCTGACGGCCCATGCAATGAAAGGTGACAGGGAAAAGTTTATCAGCGGGGGATTCGAAGGCTATATCTCGAAGCCGATCAATGTGCGGGAGTTTCCTGAGCAGGTGAGAAATTATCTGCGGGGGAGATGGGAAAGCGTTCTTGGAAGAGAAGAAGAATAAGATACTGATCGTAGACGACGCTCCCGATACTGTCGAGTTGCTCAGAAAGAGATTCCGTGCCGAAGGGTATGATACCGACCAGGCATACAACGGTGAAGAGGGACTCCGGAAAGTCTCTGAATATAATCCCGACCTGATTATCCTCGACGTCATGATGCCGGTAATGGATGGATACGAGGCCTGCAAGAGGATGAAAGCAGACGAAAATACCAAATATATCCCCATCCTTATGCTTACCGCAAAAGGGGAAATTGACCACAAGGTAAAAGGGCTTGATATCGGAGCTGATGATTATATGGCCAAGCCCTTTGACTACAAGGAACTCTCCGCAAGGATCCGGTCACTGCTCTCTATAAAAGCAACCCACGAGAAGAAAGTAGAAACCGAGAAAACCGGCGCTC
>JAKLQR010000356.1 GCA_022013235.1 Thermodesulfovibrionales bacterium
AATTACTAAGAAGTGCATAAGTAAGACTACACCCCCCTCACCCTTGCCCTCTCCCTCCAGGGGAGAGGGGACTTACTAATCTCCCCTCCCTTGAGGGGAGGGGACAAAGGGGAGGGTGTGAGAATATGTATCCTTACTTATAACCGTCTTAGTAATTATTAGGGAATACTCTGATAATGTAACAGCGCAATAAAAAAGTTGCTACCCCCTACCCAGGTAGGAGGCAATTCATTGATTCAATCCTGCATAGTAAAAGTATGAAGGGTTGATTGCGATGGAAACGAAAGACCGCAGGAGGAGCGAGAGGAAGGCAGTATGCAAAGCTGTCGATTATGTGTTACTTCCCTCATCCACAGAAGAAGAACCCTTGAGTGGCGTGGTCGTTGACATGGGCGAACACGGCATCTGTCTTTTCACGACTGAAAAACTCACAGAAGGCCAGAAGATTACGCTCAGGAACGGTGTGCCTCAGTCTGAAAAAACCGCAGTTGTTCGCTGGGGCCAGAAATATCAGAACCTCTATTATCGCATAGGCCTGGAATTTGAAGAAACTTAGAAGCCGATGATCGCAGTCAGAGAAAAAAAGAATATTCCCAACAAAAGAAGACTGAGAAGATTCAGTCACCGCTGTAGAATGGCCTTTACTGTTGATGGGGTGACGTACAGGGGGTTGTCGAGCAATTTTTCTCTGAACGGGCTTTTCGTGAGAACGAGGAATACCTTCCCGCCAGGAACGTTCCTCGATATAACCATTTATTTTCCGAACGAATTAACCTCTCACCTGCAGGGAAAAGTGACCCGGTCTTCAAAAGAACCATGCAGGGTTACCGGCGGCAAGGACAGCGAATATAGGGAGAAGGGCATGGGCATCAGGATACTGGAGAAGGACTCTCTCTATCTTCATTTTATCAGAGCACTTTTGTCGCAGGAGGAAGAAGACCTGTTCGGACAGATTATATTCTATGAACGGGAATCAAAATATCGCAAGATACGATCTGAACTGCAGGCAAGTTCTCATCTCTTTGACGTGTACGCCCTTGTAATCGGAGAACAGAGGGAACAGGCAGGCTTTATGGGCAAGATATGGTTTGAGGCCAAAATAAAGAATAATACCGATTATGTATTTGTCGAGCCTGTAGTAATCTTTATGACCACAAAAAATGATGACCACACCGATGACACCCAGAGGAACAGCCTGCCAAGCCTCGGTACTGTGTTAATAAATGCTCCCCAGCATATTGATCACTGGAGCCCGGGAGAAATAATAACCCTGGCCGGTGAAATCAATCCCCTCTCTCTCGATGTGCTGGATTATGAAATTGAATTCCTGGACTATTTGATAAAGACGCTCGAAATTACAGCCGAGGAACCTGTAAAGATCGATAACTTTGTTGAAGCCATTTGGTTGGGGGCACCCTGTGTTGTTTCTGATTCTCTGGGGTTTCAGAACAGAGCGCTCGCAGATGCCTGCCTGAAGTGATATCGAATCGCGGTGTTCGGGTTCACCGTGCATCTTACTTGTGCTCAAAAAGGGTTTTTACTTCATTCATCAGTTCATTGATATCTTTAAATTGCCGGTAGACCGAAGCGAATCTCACATAGGCAACCTTGTCGAGTTCCCTGAGCGATGACATCACCTCTTCTCCAACCCAGGTACTCGGAATTTCCTTCACATTCAGGCCGATAAGTTTCTTTTCGATTGAGTCAGTGATATTTTCGAGTGTCTCCATGCCTATAGGTCTTTTTTCACAGGCTTTTTTCAGTCCGGTCACGACCTTGGTCCGTTCATAGGGTTCCCGTCTCCCGTCTTTCTTGATGACCATGGGGATGATATCTTCGACCCGTTCGTATGAGGTAAAACGCTTCGCGCAGTTGAGGCACTCACGTCTCCGGCGTATCGCATTGCCTTCACGGCTGGTCCGTGAATCAATGACCTTGTCTTCGAGGTTTCCGCAGAAAGGACATTTCATGGTAAATACAAATCCGAAATTCTAATATCTAAATCCTAACAAAATCCTTAATCCTTTCGTTCAGGATTTAGGATTTCGTGCTTGAGAGTTTGTTTTTCAATATATGGGAAATTTCACGCAGAGCGATTGAGCCTTTTGCATCAGCCTCGTAATTTTCTCCGGGTCGTTGTTGTTCTCTATTATTGATGAAATCATATCGGAGATTTCGGTCATCTCCGCGCTTCCCATGCCCCTTGTGGTAACGCAGGGAGTGCCGAGCCTGATTCCGCTTGTTATGGCCGGTGACCTCTCATCATAGGGAATAACATTCTTGTTCACGGTTATTCTCGCCTGTCCGAGTGCGATTTCCGCGTCTTTGCCCGTAATATCCTTATTCGTCAGGTCCACGAGCATCATATGGTTGTCAGTCCCGCCGGATATGATCTTAAATCCCCTTCCCACCAGTTCTTCAGCAAGTTTCTTTGCGTTCTGTATGACCTTTGCCTGGTAATCTCTAAATTCCGGGGTCAGGGCTTCCTTCAGAGCTACTGCTTTAGCCGCAATGACATGGACAAGGGGACCGCCTTGTATGCCCGGAAAAATCGTCTTGTCGATGACCTTTGCGAATTCCGCTCTGCACATGATCATTCCGCCCCTCGGGCCTCTCAGGGTTTTGTGGGTAGTTGTCGTGACAAAATCAGCATGCGGTACCGGTGAAGGATGAAGCCCTGCGGCAACGAGTCCCGCGATATGGGCGATATCAGCCATGAGATAGGCGCCGGTTTCCCTCGCGATGTCAGCGAATACCTTGAAATCGATGCTCCGTGAATACGCGCTCGCCCCAACGAGAATCAATTTCGGCTTCTGTGCAAGAGCGAGGCGCCTCACTTCCTCATAATCTATATATCCTGAATCTCTGTTTACTCCGTAAGAGACAATCTTATAGAAAACTCCGGAAAAGTTGACCGATGACCCGTGCGAAAGATGGCCTCCGTGACTGAGACTCATGCTGAGTATGGTATCGCCGGGTTTCAAGACCGAAAAAAATACTGCCATATTGGCCTGAGAGCCCGAATGCGGCTGAACATTCACATGTTCAGCGCCGAATAATTTTCTGGCGCGTTCGGTTGCGAGGTTCTCAACGACGTCAGCGTACTCACACCCGCCGTAATAGCGCTTGCAGGGATATCCCTCTGCGTATTTATTTGTGAACACAGAACCCTGCACTTCGAGGACAGCCGGACTTGTGTAATTCTCGGATGCAATGAGTACTATGTTATTCTGCTCCCTCTCAATCTCATTCTGTATCGCCTGGTATACTTCCGGGTCGGTATTCTTCAGATTCTCGAAGTTCATCTCTTTAAGTTTTCCTCAATTCTGGTGATTTTATCGAGTCTCCTGCAGTGTCTTTCTCCCTCAAAGGGGGTAGATACCCAGGTCCGTACTATTTCTTTCGCGAGATCACTCCCTACGACACGTCCACCGAGGACGAGTATATTTGCGTCGTTATGGAGTCTGCTCATTTTGGCTGTGAAGAGTTCGTTGCAGAGAGAAGCACGAATGCCCGGAAATTTGTTCGCAACAATAGACATCCCGATACCGGTGCCGCAGATCAGGATGCCCTTTTCGATTTCTCCTTTTGAAACAGCCAGGGAGACTTTTTCTCCAAAATCTGGGTAATCTACTGATTCAGAGCGGTCTGTCCCGAAGTCAATGGACTCGATCTGGAGATTATTCAGAAGGGAAATAATCTCTTTTTTCAGTTCAACCCCGGCGTGGTCACAGCCAATAGCGATCTTCATACTGGTATTTTGAACACAAATTCTCTTAATCTTATCCGAGAGGAGAATGGGAAGTCAAGCGTCCTGTTTGCCCTGTTTTTTCGTGTCTATCCTCGGGAAAAGGGGTAAGCCCTTGTTCACTTTTCTCCCGTGCCCTGTCCTGCCCCATTGGATTTCAGATGCAAGGTCCAGCGACGAAAAATCTCCCGGGAGATTCAGCTGGTTCCACATTTTCTCTGCTGTGGCGGGCATGAAAGGGTAGAGGAAGAGCGCTATGTGGCGAAGGGACTCCGCAAGGGTGTAAAGGGTGTTCGAAAGGATATCCTGGTCCGTTTCCTTCCATGGGGCCGAATGCTGGATGTATTCATTGATTTCGTTGATGAACGACCAGAGCTGGATCAGTGCGGCATTGAATTCGAGCCTGCTGAGACTGCTGTCGTATTTTCTGAAAATACTGCTGTCGGGATCAGATATCCATGCCTTTATTTTTTTCTCGAATTCGTCCCGGTCTTTTCCTGGCACGGGCTCCGGGACGATCCCATCCCTGTATTTTTCTATCATCGTGAGAGACCGGCTGAGCAGATTGCCGAGATCGTTTGCGAGGTCGGTGTTGAACCTGCTGATCAGTGCATGTTCGGAAAAATCACCGTCGAGACCGAAGGGGACTTCTCTGAAGAGGAAATATCTGAAAGCGTCGGCGCCGAACTCATCAGCTACTTTATGCGGGTCCACCACATTGCCGAAAGACTTGGACATTTTCTTGCCCTCAATAGTCCACCACCCATGTGCGAAGATATTCTTCGGGAGGGGCAACCCGAGCGCCATAAGCATTGTCGACCAATAGATGGCGTGTGTGGTCAGGATGTCTTTTCCGATCAGATGGTGGTCAGGCGGCCACCAATCCTCTGATTTGAGAGGTGAGATTTGAGCCCCTTTTGCTTCTTCACTTTGGACATTTATGTGCGGGGCAAGATATTTTGTCGCGGAATAATAATTGAGGAGTGCGTCAAACCACACATACGTTACGAATTTATCATCAAACGGGAGCGGGATTCCCCATGAGAGCCGCTGCTTCGGTCTCGATATGCAGAGATCACCGAGCTGGTTGTTTGTGAGAAACCCTACTACTTCATTTTTCCTGGTCTCAGGGAGGACGTATAAAGGATTTTCCCTGATATGCTGTATGAGCCTGTCCTGATATTTCGACATGAGGAAGAAATAATTTTCTTCGGTAATATATTCCACGGGTCTCTTGCAGTCCGGACATTTTCCGTCTTCAACCTCTTTTTCTGTCCAGAAACGTTCGTCAGGGAGACAGTACCATCCGGAGTAGAGCCTCTTTTCGATTTCCCCTCTTGCAAAGAGTTCCTGGAGAATATCCTGGACGATCTTCCCGTGTTCTTGGTCCGTCGTGCGGATAAAGGCGTCGTTTTTTATGTAGAGTTTTTTCCAGAGGACTTTGAAGTTTCCGACCATGGCGTCAGCGTGCTCCAGGGGGGTGTTGCCCTTTTCCTGTGCCGCCTTCTCCACCTTCTGGCCGTGTTCGTCAGTTCCTGTCAGAAAAAAAACTTCGCTCCCCTTCAGTCTGTTGTAGCGGGCAAGAATATCGGCAGCAATGGTGGTGTACGCATGACCGATATGCGGCACATCGTTCACATAATAAATCGGGGTAGTTACATAGAAAGTACGCTTCATTTGCCGGGCTCCGTCTTTGGAGGAAATTTCTTCCTCCGTCTCTTTGGACGCCATTTTCTCCGTTTTTCTTTCTTCTCCTGTTTCTCCGGTTGCGGGGCAGTCTGCCCCGCTTCAGCAGCAGGGCGTTCTTCGCCGGACAAGAGTGTGTTAGTTGACACCACTGCTATTTCTTCTTCTCTCTCTTCAGTCACTGATAGGGATTCTTCTTCCAGAAGCATGGTATCTTCCTGTGGCGTCTCAGAATATTCATACCCGAGACAGCACATAAGACGTCCGCATACCCCGGACAGTTTCCCTGTATTGAGCACGAGTTCCTGTTTCTTTGCCATCTTAATCGAGACCGGTTCAAAAGTTATCAGGAACCGTTTGCAGCAGACTTCCCTTCCGCAGATGCCGAGGCTGCCTATCATCCGTGCGCCGTCCCTGACCCCTATCTGCCGCATCTCGATCCTCGTCTTGAAGCGGGAGGCGAGATCTTTTACCAGCTCTCTGAAGTCTATTCTCTTATCAGCAGTGAAATAGAAAATAATGCGCTTCCTGTCCAGGGTGGCTTCGGTGCTGATCAGCTTCATGGGAAGCCCCCGGGCCATAATCCTTTCAAGACAGAAAGCTTTTGCTTCTGATTCGAGTTTTTTGTTCTCTTCTCTCTGGAGAAGATCTTCTTCTGTCGCCTTCCGGATGATTTTCTTCCGTTTATTTTCCGGGTCTTCCTCTCTATGCCGTCCTTCAACAACGGTTCCGATGTTCAGCCCGAGTTCAGACTCAACGACGACAAGGTCGCCTTTCTCCACTTCTGCTCCGTCAACTTCGAAATCATATATTTTGCCGCATTGTTTGAATCGTATCCCGACTATTTCAGACATAGTGAACTCCGAAGGTCTTTCTTAACAGGGAACCGGAATAGTTCCATGTCAGCGCTTTATTTAAATGAAACCGGAAATTCCCTCTGAGGGAATTCAGAGTCCGGTGAATTTCTATTATACCCTGCAGGTCTGTTTCCCTGCTCAATTTTTCGATATCTGCCTTCAGATCTCTGTTGATAATGACCGCTGCTTCGCCGCTCACAAGCCATGCTGCCATGTCCCTGAGAAAGATCAGGATGAATTCAAACCATCGTTCCATCTCTTCTTTTGAAGCCCAGCCGTCTTTTTCAGTGCGCAGCATTTCCTGGAGGAGTTGTACGAAGGCCGACCTCTCTTCGAACATGTCGCCGGTCATTGCATTTCCCGGACGCCCCATGGAAAGCCTGACAAGGTCGGAAAGTTGCAGGTCATCTTCCGGCGGATATTTCTCTCTCCCCTGCGATGGTTTTGCAGGTTTCCCGGATTTTTTTTCTTTTCCCGGGAGATGCCGGGCAATGATTTTTTTCAGGACCTCTTCGCATGCACCGTCAGAAAGGGGCGCAAAGCGTATCGTTGAACAGCGTGAACGTATGGTATCGGGGAGAAGGTCAGGACTCGATGAGATAAGAATAATAAGGCTGTCCCGTGGAGGTTCCTCGAGCGTTTTGAGAAAAGCATTCGCAGCAAAGGTGTTCATGGCTTCTGCATCGTCCACAATGACAACTTTTTTCCTCCCTTCGAATGCTTTCAGGGCGAGAACGTTGTCAATCGCCCTGATTTCTTCGATCCTTATCTGACCGCCTTCAGGGGATATGAGCAGAAAATCCGGATGAATGCCGGCCGTGATCTTTTTGCATGAAGGACATTCATCACAGGCATCGAGGATCCCGACGTATCCTTCCCTTTTTTGAGAATACCCCTCCTTATTCCCCCCCTTGGCAAGGGGGGGAGAAGGGGGGGTAAGGCAGTTTACTGTTTTGGCAAGATTGAGCGCGGTAAATTTTTTCCCGATACCCGAATCACCGGTAAAAAGATAGGACGAGGGGATCCTTTCCCTCTCAAGTGTCTTGAGCAGAATGGTTACAGCCCTGTCCTGTCCGATAACATCCCTTAATGCCATATCAGTTTTTCAGTAAAAAGCTCATATATATCATGACGAAACAATATCCAGCACCAGATCCAGTACTCTCTTCCGGACTTCCTCCTTCTCCAGAGAGGCATCGATTAATTTTATTCTCTCCGGCTGCTGCGCCGCAAGCTCCAGAAATCCGTTCCTCACCCGTTTATGAAACCCGATATCCTCAAGTTCAAGCCTGTCAGTCTTGTTGATCCCCCTGTTTCTGCTCAGCCCGGTTTCCACGTCAAGATCGAGCAACAGGGTGATATCGGGTTGCATCCCCTCTGTTGCTATGTTGTCAAGCGAATGGAGAAGGTGCAGGGCGATGCCTCTTCCATAGCACTGATAGGCGATTGTAGAGTCGGTAAAACGGTCGGTAATAACGACAGCCCCCCGGTTGACTGCGGGAATGATGACCTGTGCAAGGTGTTGAGTCCGGGACGCAAAGTAGAGGAGAAGTTCAGTAAGCGGCGTCATCTCCTGATGATCCGGCGAGAGAAGAATTTCTCTTATCTTGCGGCCGATCTTTGTTCCTCCCGGCTCTTCGGTGAGGACTGCGTCGAACCCTTTCTCCCTCAGGAGTTCAAAAAGAAGCCTTGCCTGGGTTGATTTGCCTGTTCCTTCAATACCCTCAAAGGAGAGGAAGACGCCTTTTTTCAAGGTGATTCTCTCAGAAGTTGCTTCAAGTCCTGCAGAACCCTGAACACTTTTGCTGCTTCTTCAACACTGCGTGAGCCGGTTCCACAAGACGGAGTCAGGAGTAT
>JAKLQR010000357.1 GCA_022013235.1 Thermodesulfovibrionales bacterium
CTTCAGGCGTACGCAAGTCAAAGCAGCGATTCCCCGCCTCCATATGAAAAATCGGAATTTTACGACGTTTGGCGGAGATGGCAGCAAGGGAGCTGTTCGTATCCCCCAGAAGCAGTATCGCATCTGGATGCTCCTTCTCCATCACCTCATCCGAATTGGCAATTACGTTCCCTATGGTCTGGGCAACCGAATTACCCACCGCATCCAGAAAATAGTCCGGTTTTCGGATCTCCAGCTGCTGGAAGAATATCTCGTTCAGTTCGTAATCGAAATTTTGTCCGGAATGTACGAGAATATGCTGTATGTGAGCGTCAAGTTCATTAATAACCCGACAGAGCTTAATTACCTCAGGCCGGGTGCCGACAATTGTCATCACCTTCATAGTCATCAGTCATATTTCCTTGTCAAGGTAGGAGTAACTCTCCTATCATAGAGGGCCAGGTTGGAGGGGAATAGTTGAACTCCTTCCTAAAACGGGTCGAATCGAGGCTTCGGTCACAGCAAAATGTATCATCGGGTATGATTTCGATCTCATGGCCAAGCTTTTCCCGGAACAAGAGTAGCAACTCGTATTTGTTAATCGGTTCACTAGAAACATGGTAGACGCCGTGCGCGTCAGGATAATCCATCAACATCTTCTCGATAATTCTGCCCAGCTCCATGGTGGTGAAACCAGTGTAGATGGCATTTCTGAAACCCTTTACCGGCCCTTTCTGAGTAAGAAACCAGTCCAGAAGACTTTTGTGACGCGAGAGCTCCCGGCCGATGATCGAGCTCCTCAGGGTCAAACAGTTCTCATCATGAACCTCACCGAGATACTTCGTCTTGCCATAGAGATCTTCGGCGTCCGAGGGGTCTGTCTCCAGATAATTTCCCTTTCTACCGCTGAACACGCAGTCGGTACTCAAATGCACCAGGCGCGCACCGATCCCCTTGCACAAAATGGCCACGCGGTGCGGCAGCAGCGCGTTGATTTCAAGGCTTGGGAGACTCTCCTTGGCCATCGGCCTCTGCTTGATGATGCCAACGCAATTGATCACAACCGCAGGCCGAAAATGGGCCAGAACCTCTATCAAACGATCAAGTGAGCGGACATCGATTCCAGGATAGACCCTCTTTGCCGGAAATAACCCAAACCGCCTGTAGGTAGTCAGATTCTGCCGTAGGGTACAGCGCACCTCATGGCGCGTCTGTAAAAGGGTGAGAAGCTGGTGGCCGAGCATTCCGTCACCGCCAAGAATCAGAATTCGCATTCATTGGCCCCCTTTGATTTCTTGCTGAATATATTCCAGGGCAAGCAATTTTGCTTTCACACGTTCCACATCCAGTCTTTCGGTATTGTGCGAGTTGTAATCTTCAGCCGATGACAATTCCTGATTCCCCTCGATAAAGTACTTGTTGTAGTTAAGGTCACGATTATCAGCAGGTATACGGTAATACCCTCCCAAATCTTCCGCACGGGCCATCTCTTCGCGCGTCATCAGAGACTCGTAGAGCTTTTCTCCATGCCTCGTACCGATAACGCGGATTTCGTTGTTCGCGTTGAAAATTTCAACGAGTGCTTGAGCCAAATCAGAAATAGTCGATGCTGGGGCCTTGTGAACAAAGGTATCTCCCTGCTGTCCATGCTCATAGGCATAAAGAACAAGATTCACAGAATCATCTAGGGACATCAGAAAACGTGTCATACTTGGATCTGTAATGGTAACAGGCTTTCCTTCCTTGATCTGCTTAATGAACAATGGGATGACGGAACCACGCGAGGCCATGACGTTGCCGTAACGAGTGCAGCAAAACAGAGTCTTCTTCGGATCAGTCAGTCGGGACTTAGCTATCACGAGTTTTTCCATCATTGCCTTGGACATACCCATAGCGTTTATTGGATAAACTGCTTTGTCAGTACTCAGGGCAATGACTTTCTCTACGCTTTTGGCGAGGGCTGCAGTAAGGACATTATCAGTTCCTAACACATTGGTCTTGACCGCCTCTAGCGGGTAGAATTCACAGGAAGGAACCTGCTTCAAAGCCGCCGCTTGGAAGACATAATGCACTCCTTCCATTGCATCAAGCAAACCATCTTTGTCCCGTGTATCTCCGATATAGAATTTCACCTTGGAATTAGCTAACCGAATACGCATGTCTTCCTGCTTCTTTTCATCACGGCTAAAGACACGTATTTCCTTAATATCTGTATCGAGAAAACGTCGTAGCACAGCATTTCCAAAAGAGCCAGTTCCACCAGTGATAAGTAAACTCTTTCCTTTAAACATTGTATTTACCCCTTAATAACTGAATAGCTAATTTTTGGGCCACAACATTAATGTCAAATTCTTGGAGTGCGGTTTGCTGGCCAGCAAGCCCAATATTTTTTGCCTTTCTATCATTGCTGAGCAGCTCTTCAATCTCCCTTTTCAAGCCATTGATATCTCCTGGAGAGTACAACAATCCGTTCATCCCATGGACAAGATAATCCGTAATCCCACCAATAGCGGCACTTACAACTGGATTCCCTGATGCGAAATATTCACCTAACTTGATCGGCATCGCATGGTGATTGACTGGATGATCTCTTTTTGGAAGAACTAGTATATTAGAAGCTGATAAGAAGTTCACGACACTTGGAAGATTTAATTGTCCCGGAAAAATTATCTGGGATTTACATGACAATGTAGAGACGATATTTTGCAGAACTGAAAGGTCAGACTCAACAACACCTCCTGCAATAACCAATACAATTTCACTGTTTTTTTCCAACAAAGGGCATAGAGCCTTGATAAGGTCTGAAAGACCCTCAAAAGGCTTGAGTCCCCCCACATACGTTACCAATTTGCAACTTCCTAATTTATGCTTATTTCGAAAGACGTCCCTGTCTGCTGACAGAAAAATACCAGTATCAACCGGTGGTAACAATTGGGCAATATTGGAGTTAGGTGATAATTTCCTGAGTCGCGTTTCAAGGCCTTTACTGCCACTATTAAGTAGTATTTTTGAAGTTCTTGCCCCTA
>JAKLQR010000358.1 GCA_022013235.1 Thermodesulfovibrionales bacterium
ACAACATCAACAACCTCGCTTCTTCAATAACTGAACTCGTGGACAAGAACAAGGAGAATATAACATCTGCGGCAAACAATATCAGGGATTTCTCGCAGACATTGAAACAGGACGCGCCTCTTATGGTCGAAAATCTGAATAAAGCCGCGCAGGAACTGAGAGGAATGGTGGAAGAAAACAGGCCGACTATCAAGAGCGCGACGGATTCAATAAATCAGATCGCCAAGAAAGTGGAGAGAGGCGAGGGGACACTGGGCAAACTTATCAAGGACGAGAGTCTTTACGATTCAGTGCAGAAAGCTGCATCAGGGATCGAAAGGACCATATCCGCGGTTGAGCGGTTCAGGACCTTTCTTACCTTCCAGACTGAATACCTTACAGAGCCTGCCGATTCAAAAGGGTACTTTTATCTGACCCTTCAGCCGAAACCCGATAAATACTACATTCTGGGAGTTGTGAATGACCCGGTAGCGAAAGTGAAGACCAAAAAGGTTGTCAAGGAAACATCAGAAGGCAGGACAGTTACCAAAACAGAAACAATCGAGAAAGAGGTTGAATTCACTGCACAGCTGGCAAAGAGGTTTGATGATCTCGCATTGCGGATAGGACTCACAGAAAATACCTTTGGCGTCGGCGCGGATTACTTCTTCCTGAACGACAATGGCAGAATTACCGCTGATGCCTGGGACTTTTCGAATGATGAAGAAGGCGCCAAGAACCCCCACATCAAAGTAGGGGTTGACTATTACGTTTTCAAAAACCTGTTCCTGTCTGCCGGAGCCGACAATATCCTGAACAGCAGGTGGAGAGGCGCTTATGCAGGAGCAGGGCTGCGGTTCGAGGACGAAGATATCAAGTATCTTTTCGGCACATTGCCAAGTATCTCAACAAAGTAATGTGCATGGAGAACGTTTCATACGCATCATCCATATAGAATGAAAGGAGGTGAAAAGATGAGAATGCCCTTTATAAAGCAGATATCATGGTATCTTGTAATCGCAATGTTTCTTATCGGCATCGCCCCTAAGGTTGACGCGGGATTTGCACCATCTGAAATTATCGCGCTCTCGCAGATGGAGAGAACCGCGGACCTGCAGAAAATTCAGAATATCCTCGAAGCAAAGGCTGTGAAAGAAAGACTTTCACAGTTAGGTTTTACCCATGATGAAATCCAGCAAAGATTTTCTCAACTCAATGACCAGCAGATGCATCAGATTGCGCTCCAGCTGGATGACCTGAAAGTCGGTCAGGATGGCCTCGGTGTAGTCATTGCCCTGCTCGTCATCGCGATACTTATTGTTGTGCTTCTTAAATTAACAGGCCATAAAGTTATTGTTACAAAATAAGACCAGAGACACGGAGAATGCGGTGAAGGGAGACAAAACTTTCTCCATACACTGCATTCTCCTCCATTATCTAATAGTACTCCGGCAAATAAACACATGAAAGATTTACAGTGCTGTCATTCCGGCTTGTCCGGAATCCTTCTTCGGTTTTTGTCTGCATGCGCCTATATTCGGAAGGATTCCCGACACGCTTCACTTGCGGGAATGACATTAAGGTATTTTCTTGCCGGGCTAATAATAACCATCCCTCTCTTGATTGCTTCCTGCAAAACTCCCGGAATGACATCCCCTCCATCAAATGCAAAAATAATCGGGAACGTTCCGTTCTATGAGCAGGAAACATATCAATGCGGACCTTCTGCTCTTGCAAGTGTTTTAAACTACTGGAATATCGCAGTGACACCGGAGCAAATAGCAGAGGAGATATTCAGTAAATCAGCGCGGGGAACGCTGAACCTGGACATGATCCTTTACCCACAGAGGAAAGGGTTGTATGCAGAGCAATACAGGGGAGGCGTTGAAAACCTTAAAGCCCATATAGATGCCGGTTTCCCTCTGATTATGATGGTTGATTACGGGTTTCCCCTCTACCAGCAGAACCACTTTATGGTTGTTATGGGTTATTCGGATCAGGATATCATAGCCAATACGGGAAGGACGAAAGAAAAAGGAATACCCTGGGACGATTTTATTGAATCATGGGAAAAGACTGGTTACTGGACTCTCCTTATAAAAAGAGTGAATAGCAAGCAGTGAATAGTGAATAGAAAAAATGACGAACAAAAGTAACAATAAATTCAGCGATAAGTATCTCAAATATTCTCTAAACATTTCATTGCATGCACCTGAAAGGTGCGTGGCAATCTCCCATGAGAAGACGAGATTGCTTCGTTATACTCGCGATGACAATTTATATCGCCGGATGTTAGATAATCTTAACGTCTTATCTCAAGTTACACTCTCTCTGCTCTGCTTCATCATCATGTCCTCCTGTGCATTCCCTCGAATTGTTATTCTTGACGACCCCCTGAGCCCTGATGAGCATATAAATCTCGGTGTTGCGTACGAAAAACAGGGAGAACTGGACAATGCCTTAAAGGAATACAAAAAGGCTTCCAAAGAAATTCCTCTTGCATATCTCTATATGGGTAACATATACCTTCAGAAAAACGATTATGAGAATGCTGAGTCAAGTTACAAAAAGTCGATAAGGAAAGATCCTCAGAATGCCGATGCCCGGAACAACCTTGCCTGGCTCTATTATTTGACGAAGGAAAATCTTGATGAAGCCGAGACCCTGGCCCTCGAAGCTATTTCATTGAATCCTGCAAAAAAGGATGTATATCAGGACACGCTGCAAAAAATCAAAGAACTGAAAACAAACTGAAAAACAGGGATTGATATCCAGGGACAATTCTCTGATATTACAGATAATTCTTTCATCGCACACAAAAATAACGGCCTTGTGTTTATTTACACTGCTCTGCTTCTTTTATAAACCCATCAGTGAATAGGGTTTTATTGGGTATCAGTGCGTTTTTGTCTGCAAAAAATGTGAAGTGGTCGTCACATGAAGAGACATTGGGTAAAAAGGAAAGGACACTGACGGACGCAGTACCGATTGAACTGCCGGGACAATGGGATCGATACGTGGATGAGCCATTAATGGAGAAGTAGCTTGAACGTCTTCGTATGAGTGTAAACAGGCAGACACCTTTTGGCGATACTACATGGCAGATGAAGATATGCAAGGAATTCGGGTTAGAGTCAACGATGAAGAGAAAAGGAAGGCCGAAAAAGGAGTCGCAGGCATGAATAAAGTAGCCTGTCCCCTTTTTCCTTCTGTAGATTTTATGATTTATTGTATTTCCCCAATTCTTCCTTTAGTTCTTCAATTTCTTCTTTGAGTCCTTTCATCCTCAATTCTCTGCCAACCGCCATATCATAAAACTCTTCAAGTTCTTTCACCCTCTTTTTGATCTCTTCCTCCGTCTTCTTATGCTCGGTGATATCTGTAAAAGCTACGACGGCTCCAACAAGCCTCCTATTTTCTTCGATGGGGGTACTAACGTATGAAACCGGAAAACTTGTACCATCTTTCCTCCAAAAAACTTCATCTCTTGAAT
>JAKLQR010000035.1 GCA_022013235.1 Thermodesulfovibrionales bacterium
GGCTATAAGTAAAGCTACATCGATGTCATTCCCGCTTGTCGGGAATCTTTCTGAAAACCCGGAAGGATTGCGGACAAGCCGCAATGACAAAGAGCGATAAGAACGTCGCCTTACTAATGACCGTCTTAGTAATTTATATCAATCATGGTGGATGCAGTATTTTTGCGGATTTAAATTCTGTGGAGATTTATCGGAACAGAATTTCCCTCGGAGGGCGATAGCCCGAGAATGAGCGAAAATATTGCATCCACCATGTTCATCTAAAAATGTATGCATACTCTGGGCTGATGAATGCACTATTTGCACTGGAACCCTTCGCCAATCGTTTCCATGGGCTGTCCGCAGCATACCAACTCCCCTTTGCCGTCGTGGGTTACGACTACCTCATTCCCGCAAATATTACACTTATATTTTTGTCCAACTTTTGTCATGAGACCACCTCCTCTCAGCTTTCATCTCTCAATAATTTTATACAATTATCAACCCTTATGCTACTTTCCCGCAGATGCCTTTCTCAGCTTTGCATGCCGGACATTTTCAGTCTGCAGCCGGGGCATATGCCGTAAAATTCAATATGATTGCCGACAATTTCAAAACCGTTCTTCTTTTCCTCGGGGACGTGCAGCTGATAATCGATATGGATATCGAGGATTTTTTTACACCTGTTGCATATCAGATGATGATGAGGCCGTGGATTCGGGTCAAAGCGTTTCTTCTGGGGGTCTATTGTGAGCTCCTGAATGGCTCCCTTTTCCCTTAAAGTCTCCAGTGTATTGTAAACAGTGGCGAAAGACATCGTTGGAAACCTTTCCAGAATAGCCTTGTAAATATCCTCTGCTGACGGATGTTCCAGGTTGTCCCTGAGATAATCAAGTATCGCAAGCCTCTGAGGGGTAAGCTTTAATCCTGCCTCTTTAATTTTTTGTCTGTCCATATAAACTATAAGTATTATTAATTGATAAATATTATCATATTGAAATAATTATTGTCAATAAAGTTCTCTTCATATCCTTGCCCAGGCAAGGAACCAAAGTGTTAAAATTATTAATATCGGGGATGACAGATATGAATTCTGGTCAAGGACAAATATGCCGATGATCATTAATAAATATGCATTGCTGTGAACTGATGTTCATCTCTCAGTTGACCTGAACCTATTCACAGATCGGAAGAATAAGAATAAGAAAGCAGATGCAGGATCATCGAGCAACACCTCTTACGAACGTCGCGGATAGTAATTTCTCATACTCTGACGCCAGAAAACAGCCCGGCCGCTTTCTGGTCCTCGGCTTATTTTTTGCTGCATTCCTGATCCTATCCCTTATAACACGCACCATACTCCTGTTGAAATGCCTGCGCGAAGTTGACCCGCAGATGTTGCTTCTCCTCAAGATATACGCTATGGGACTTTTTTTTGATGTGGTAACTTTTGGATATGTTGCTCTCCCCTTTGTTCTCTACCTTATCTTTTTGCCTGACCGGCTGTATCGCAGCAGGCTGCACCAGCCTGTTATGTATATCGCAGTCTTCCTGACGACCTGCCTGTTTCTTTTCAGCAGTGTGGCGGAATATTTCTTCTTTGACGAGTTCGGGGTGAGGTTCAATTTCATCGCTGTAGATTATCTTATCTATACCCACGAGGTTGTGTGGAACATCGTGGAGTCATATCCGGTTGTGCCTGTTTTCTCAGCGATCACTGTCGTATCTGCGCTGACAGTATTTCTGATGCGAAGAAAGCTTAATCTTGCAATGGTTCAGGAGAGCAGCCTGGGACAGAGGCTGAAGCAGGGGGGGCTCTTCTTCATTATCCCTGTCATCGCCACCGTGTTTGTCAGCCTCCCTCATTCGCATATATCCTCAAACAGCTATGCGAATGAGCTTGCTGCCAACGGTATATATAGCCTGTTTGCTGCCTTCAGGAACAACAAGATCAACTATGAAACCTTCTATGCCTCTCTGGACAGCAAGGATGTTTTCAGAAATCTGCGGGCACTTTTACATGAAGAAAATTCGGACTTCTTAAACGACGATGTTTATGACATTACCCGGAAGATCAGAAATAACGGCCCTGAAAAAAAACTGAATGTCGTGGTCGTTGTGGAGGAAAGCCTGAGTGCTGAATACCTTGGGACATTCGGCAATGAGCATGGCATTACCCCAAACCTTGACCGGATTGCAAAAGAAAGCGTCTTTTTTACGAACATGCATGCAACAGGAACAAGGACTGACAGAGGGCTTGAGGCGATCAGCCTTTCGATCCCACCCACACCGGGGAGGTCCATAATGAAGCGCGAGGACAACGAGGATCTTTTCTCCTGGGGTTCCCTGATGAAGAGCCTTGGTTATGACACGAAGTTCCTCTATGGCGGATACGGGTACTTTGACAACATGAACTATTTCTTCAGCCATAATGGCGTTGACCATATCGTTGACAGATCAGACTTCACGAAACACGAAATCGTTTTTGAGAATGCCTGGGGCGTAAGCGATGAGGACCTTTTCCGTAAATCTATCGGGGAGTTCCGCAAGTCTTATGAAAGCCGCCGGCCGTTCTTCGGCTTGATCATGACAACCTCCAATCACAGGCCCTATACATATCCTGAAGGGAGGATCGACATACCGTCCCATACCGGGCGTAACGGCGCGGTAAAGTACGCTGATTATGCGATCGGCAAGTTTTTGCAGGACGCGGGGAGAGAGCCATGGTTTCGGGACACGCTTTTTGTTTTTGTAGCAGACCATTGCGCGGGTTCTGCGGGAAAGTCCTCGCTGCCGGTGGAACATTACGAGGTCCCTCTGTTCATATTTTCTCCATCGCATCTTGAACCTCAGACTATCGATACGCTTTCAAGTCAGATAGATATTGCGCCGACGGTCATGGGCATGCTCGGCATCAGCTATAATTCGCGGTTCTTTGGTAAGGATATTCTCAGGATGTCTCCGGGGCAAAAAGGGGCCTTTGTAGGAACCTATCAGAAACTTGGGTATCTGAAACAGGACGAGCTTGTTATCCTTGACGTGAAGAAGGAGAACAGCTTTTATCAGTTTGACAGGGACACGGGAATTTCCAGCAAAACTTCTCCCGACCCCGTCCTCCTCCTTGAGGCGATCAGTTATTATCAGGGAGCGAGCTATCTGTTCGAGCACCGCCTGAATCAATTCGGCGGTTAATAGTTACAAAGGCGCTTTTACGAAAGCGCTGTCCTGCGGTCCGATTCCTTTGCGGGTTCAAGTTTGCAACTTGACCCCTTTGCATTAACCTGCAGCAAAGTCGCTCAATGTTTGTTGTAGAGAGAAAGCATTGCAATGTGAAATTTCTGGCCTGGATTTAGTCCTTCCTGAATGTTGTGTGAAAAACTCTGCCGCAAGCATCAAGATAACACATAGAACTGTGGATTATTGGATTTCACTAAGATTTAAAGATTTCTAAATCAAATGAACGTTTCAACAGCAAGGCAAATGGCAACCAGTTTAAACAATAATTTACACGGTTTAACGTCCCATAATTTTTGCAAGCCCTGGTATCTATCACAATGTTAATGCTTTTTATTAACCCGGCAACGTATCAACAGTCTCAATAATATTAGATTTATAAAATCTTTCCTTGCCTTCCTTTGCTAAAGGAGGGATGTAATAATTCAGGGAACTTCAAAAAGGATACCAGCCGAAGATTTTCTTCTGAAATTTTGAGGGGCTTATAAATCTTATAGACATTTTTAATAATTCTGCTATAATTTTTTAATAAGCATAAATTATTACTTTATTATCCGTAAGTTAGGGGGAA
>JAKLQR010000359.1 GCA_022013235.1 Thermodesulfovibrionales bacterium
GCCGCAGGACCTTGATGGAGCGGTCTTCGACGTCGTCTCTGAAGGACTCGGCGACACCGTCGAACTGCTCTCCGAATATCGCTCCCTGGTCCACAACCTCGCCCTTGGCGATAATCCCGGCATTATCACGGACCTCGAACGGGTACAACATCTTATCGAGTCCTCGGGCGGCTGGCAGATACAACAGCGGGTCGAGACGGTCCTTTCCCGCCTCGGGCTGGACCCTGATGCAGCTGCGGACGGTCTCTCCGGCGGCTACAAAAGAAGGGTCCTTCTTGCGAGGGCGCTCGTGAACCAGCCGGACCTCCTGCTTCTCGATGAGCCCACAAACCATCTCGACATCGAATCGATCGGCTGGCTTGAAGAATTTCTCCTCGAATTCCGCGGCGCCATATTTTTCATAACCCACGACCGGAGGTTTCTCCAGACCCTCGCAACACGCATAATAGAACTTGACCGGGGGAAGGTCACCGACTGGCCCGGAGATTATAAAACCTACCTGGCGAGAAGGCAGGCCGAACTCGATGCAGAGGCCGCTCACAACTCACTCTTCGATAAGAAACTCGCGCAGGAGGAGGCCTGGATACGGCAGGGGATCAGGGCCCGCCGCACCCGCAACGAAGGAAGGGTAAGGGCGTTAAAGGAATTGAGAAGGGAACGGCTATCAAGGCATGAACAAACAGGGTCCGCCGAGATGCAACTGAACGAGGCAAAAAAATCGGGCAGGCTGGTTCTTGAGGTCAAAGGAATCGGGCATAGCTATGAGGGCATTCCTTTGATCCGCGATTTCTCCACGGTCATCAGGAGAGGCGACAAGATTGGCATCATAGGCCCTAACGGCTCGGGAAAAACTACCCTGCTCAATATCTTGCTCGGCTCAATCAAGCCCCTTAGAGGTTCCGTGCGCATGGGTACCCGCTTCGAAGTCGCCTATTTCGACCAGCACCGCGCGCAGCTGGACGACGAAGAATCGCTCAGGGACAACGTTGGAGACGGATACGACAACGTAACGGTCAACGGAAAGACAAGGCACATAATCGGCTACCTTGAGGATTTTCTGTTTTCTCCTGAAAGATCGCGGTCGCCGGTAAAGGTCCTTTCCGGCGGAGAGAGAAACCGCGCGCTTTTGGCGAAGCTCTTTACAAAACCTTCGAACGTGCTGGTACTGGATGAACCGACGAACGACTTAGATGCCGATACCCTGGAGCTCCTGGAAGAGATGCTGATGGAATACCAGGGCACCGTTCTCCTGGTGAGCCACGACAGGGAGTTTCTGAATAACATCGTTACCAGCACAATAGTGTTTGAAGGTGAGGGAAGGCTCGCAGAATATGTGGGAGGCTATGACGATTGGCTGCGACAGCGCCCTCTCACTTCACTGGAAGGGACAGAGAAGACAAAAAAGAAGGAGAAGCCCGGAAAGCCCCGGCCTCAGCAGGAGCGTCCGCGCACCCTGACATTCAGGGAGAAAAAGGAAATCGCAGCGCTGCCTGCGATCATCGAGTCCATGGAAGCAGAGCGGGCGGGCCTTTATGAGACACTTGCGGATCCTGATTTCTACAGGCAGGACGGAAGCAGTATCCCCATAGTTACGGCGAGGATGGCGGAACTCGATAAAGAGATCACCGCGGCATATGAGCGCTGGGAGCTGCTGGAAGCTATTCCGAAAGGGCGGGAGTGAGAAACATTCAGATGAACTCCAAACTCCATGGGGTCTGCCCTTGATCATAGACATTAAGGAACCGGGGTTGTTTTGTCAAGCTTCAACAGGCTCTCCCTAACAACTGCCTACTTCTCACAGGAGCAAACGTTTCTACATAATCTGATCATTCTGTTAATTTCTTTTGGAAATCTTGTCTACGATTCTAAAATTTTTGTAATATCCCCTCCCCGAGTTAAGCTTTTATCCAAATTCTCAGTTACTATATCTGTCGGTTCTCATAAGGAATCACGGGTCTTTATCTTGCATAACATCCCAATTTTATTGACTGTTTTTTGTTATAGGACTAAAATGATAACGGATAAAAAATATGGCCAAAAAGCCTGAAGACAGGGCTCGTGAAGACATTGACAGAATGCTTGAAAAAGCAGGCTGGGATGTTCAGGACATTGATCATATCAATATTCATGTTCGACAAGGTATTGCAATCAGGGATTTTCCGTTAAAGCCAGGCCATGGTTTTGCCGATTATGTTCTCTACATCGATGGCAAGGCTGCAGGGGTTATTGAGGCAAAGAAGGCAGGTGATACATTAACCGGCGTCGAAATTCAGTCTGACAAATACAAGCATGGCCTTCCTGATATCCTTCCTGCGTGGTATCGTCCTCTTCCTTTCTGTTATGAATCAACAGGAGTAGAAACACGTTTTACCAATGGGTTTGAACCTGATTACCGTTCCCGGGATGTCTTCTCTTTCCACCGTCCTGAAACACTGGCTGAATGGCTTGATAAAGATACTGAAGTCTCATTAGGCATGGCAGCTGAAAATAGTCCGCTTTATATATTTCCCTCAACATTACCTGTACGGCTTCGCAGCATGCCGATCCTGAAAGAAGAAGGCTTGTGGCCTGCTCAAATCAAAGCGATACAGAATTTGGAAAAATCCCTTTCAGAGAACCGTCCCCGTGCTTTGATACAAATGGCAACAGGAAGCGGCAAGACTTTCACCGCTGTAACCGCTATTTACCGCATGATCAAATTCGCGAAAGCAAAAAGAGTTTTGTTTCTCGTAGATCGTGCGAATCTCGGTCGGCAGACCCGCAAGGAATTTGAGCAGTATGTTTCACCCTATAGTCCTTACAAGTTCACTGAGGAATACATAGTCCAGCAACTGAAATCCAATCAGATAGATAAAACCGCACGGGTTTGCATTTCTACCATTCAGCGCCTCTATTCAATGCTGAAAGGCGAGGAAATAGACCCTGAGCTTGAGGAAGAATCTCTCTTTGACCATTCCGATCTTTTTAAAGAGCCGATGCCTGTTGAATATAATCCAGCCATCCCCATCGAAACTTTTGATGTGATCATTACCGATGAATGCCACCGTTCCATCTATCATCTCTGGCGGCAGGTACTTGAATATTTCGATGCCTTTATAATCGGACTGACCGCTACGCCGAATAAGCAGACCTTTGGTTTCTTCAATCAAAACCTTGTGATGGAATATCCCCATGAGCAGGCGGTTGCCGATGGAGTGAATGTCAATTATGATGTCTATCGCATCCGTACAAAGATTACCAAGGACGGGTCAAAGGTTGATGCAGGTTATTATGTCGATATACGCGATCGCGAAACGCGTGCTGTGCGATGGGAAAGGCTGGATGAGGATCTGGAGTATTCTCCTAATCAACTGGATAGAGATGTGGTGGCGCTTGATCAGATTCGGACTGTCATCAAAACCTTTCGTGACAAGCTGTTCACCGATATCTTTCCCGGCCGTAAAGATGTGCCGAAAACCCTCATTTATGCAAAAGATGA
>JAKLQR010000360.1 GCA_022013235.1 Thermodesulfovibrionales bacterium
ATCGCAGACCAAGGCCTGTGGTGAATTTAATGTCAGCCAGGTCCACATCAGTGATGTCAACCCATACATTCCCTCCGTCAAGAAATGCTACCACCCCTATGCCCTTTCCTAATAACGTCCTCAATTCCAGATTCTCCATAAGGAAGACATTTCCTCCTGTCGGATTCCCATCTTTTCCTTTCGGCCCGAGGGTATCCTGTTCATATCCTCTCACAGTGCTCCTGCCTCCAAGAAAGAACCGTTCGACAATAGGCAGTTCCTGTGTGGCCCCGTAACCCTGGGCTATGCCTCCCCGCAACGAGGCAGCAAGAACAAGCCATTTTCTCAGCGCATGGTAACTGTTTCCATAAAACGATATTTTTATAAAATCAGTTTCCGACAGGAAAAGAGGAGAGGTAAGCTTTACGGAAAGGCCGGAGAGGATTCCTTTTGAGGGATAAAAGGGATCGTTGCGGGTATCATAGATGAAACCGAGTCGCATACCGCTGATGATGAGAGTCCCCGTATCCTCCTTGCTGAGCACAACATCAGGCTGCACATCATAGGTATTGACCACGGAAAATTCATAGTAGAGTTCCGATTTCAGCGTGTCACTGATCTTTTTTTCGACTCCTGCCGTGACCGTATGTCTTGTGAGTTTATATCTTGTCTCCCGCGTATCGATATTCACTTCCTCCCTCTCTTCACCGAGGACGAAGACACGGAGAGGCAAAGGAGTATGGAGGACTAAAAACCACGGTTCGAAATATTGGAGGACATAGCGCCTTTCGAGCGAGCTGGCTTCGAAACGCAACGATGCCTGTCTGTTCATGCCCCAGAGGTTCCGGTAACTCAGTTCCAGGAATCCCCGGTACTGCTCGTAATCAGCGTAACCGACTCCGAATTCTACCGCGCCCGCTTTGCCCTCCTGTACCTTAATAAGGGTGTCTTTTCTGTTGCCATAGCTATCGGTCAGCTCGGTGGTGATATCAGTGAATAACCCCAGTTTGTACAGCCTCTGCCTCTGTTGCGTAACAAGACTGTAGTTGAGGGGTGTCCCCTCTTTCTGCAATAGTTCCCGTTCTATAATTTCGTAGTGCGTTTTTTGATTCCCCTTCACGATAACTTTGCCGAAAAATTGCTGGAGGCCCTCGGCGACAGTAAAAGTTACAATCGCTTTTTCTCTTTCAAACTGTCTTTGAATGGACACCCGTACATTGAGAAAACCTGCATTGTTATAGAGTTCGATAATACGGTAGCGGGCATCCGAAATGTCGACTTCATTATACGCTGCACCCCGTTTGATATTGATTGCCTTTTTCACCGCAGCCTCATCGAGAAACTGACTACCTGAAATCTTTATATCCTGGATTACTGTTTGCGGCCCTTCATTGATTTTGACAGCAATATCCATGGTCCGGGTTTCCTCTTTATAGGTCGTCTCAAATTCCGTGACCTCAGCCGACAAATAGCCGAGGGAATCATAGAGGTATTGCAGAGTCTCCCTGTCCGAATCGGCGAAGTCCTGATTATACGCCTTCCCTTCTTTCAGGGACATGAAATCTTTCAGATGCTTTTCCTCCAGATGTATGCCTTTGAAAATAATCCGGCCTACATTGACCTGTGCGCCTTCAGAAACGAGGAAGGTGGTCTCTATGGCGCCGTCCCGGGATACAGTCTCATACGTTATCTCGACAAAAGGATATCCCTTGTTGTGATAGAGCAATTGTATCCTGTGCGCGGCTTCTGCAACTATGTCATCGCTGAAATCCTCAACCTCAAAGAAGGGCATTTCTTTAAGAAGATCTCTGCTGGAAACGGAGGAATTCCCCTCAAACTTGATTTCAAGATGCTGTCCGGGAGAGGCAGGGATATGAAGCTCACCGTTTGCAAAGGTATATGGTCCGACAACGGGCCTGAAATACCCTCTTTCTTTATAATATGTCCTGATCTTTTCAATGTCTTTCCGGAGGACAGACTGATCATAGATATCCCCTTCAGACAATTGCATGATCCACAGGATTTTTTCGGCATCCCCGCCTGCCCCTTCAAGGATAATTTTTCTGATAATATCCGGCTCACCCGTGTTCACAGTGAGTATGACCGCAAGTCTGTATTTTTCCTCTAACCTCCTGATTTCCGGCCTGACACTGGACCGGGGAAATCCGTACGTGGCAAGTTTTGACCGCAGTTCGGCAGCAGCCTGTTCGAACGAATCGCACATGAGATGCCTACCTTCTTTGAGCGGAAACATCCCCCGTATCTTTCTATCGGATAGTACAGAATCGCCCTCAACAGAGATGTCTGCGATCTTGTCTCTTTCCTCAACAGTAATAATTACTTTCGGTCTCTCGCCGTCGGTGGCCTCTATGGAAATATCTTCAAAGATCCCCCGGAGAAAAGCCCGTTTAATTCCGGCACGAATCTGTTCCCTGTCAATCTGTCCGCCTGGCTGGATCCCGAGGAGATATAACAGCTCTTCATTCGTTATTGAAGAGAGGCCGTGTATTTCTACCTCCGGGTTCACCGCTCCTCCGGCATAGGAAGCCAGGAACAAAATCATGCAGCACAGAAATATCCTCAAAAGGCGCGCTATTCTCATTTGAATTCGAACCTGAACTTTATATCACCTCCGACGCCTGTTCTCTCATCATGGATCCCTATGAGAGAGACGCTCCTGCTCAACAAATACTCGATTTTGATGATCTGCTCTTCAGTCGACCCGAAGAGATTCGAGTAGGTTACGTAGAGTTTGTCGGCGATGAGCCGTTTTGAAACAATCACCCTTGGGCTCACCGTGCCGGTCGTCTCGGAAATAGTGGGTTCGACCTGAAATCTGTCTATTCCTGTGATCGTTCTCATGCGTTCTTCAATGACATCCTCAACAGGACCTGCAACGAACGACGTCGCCTCTCCGGCCCCGACGCCGCCCTCGATCCCCTTCATCTGTGAACCTACCCTCCCTACAGTCAAAAGCGCCAGGATATCGACCTCATCGAGATGAGGATCTGAGGTAAGCGCAAGGGTAAAGTGATCAATCTGGCCCTCAAGGGTCAATCGGATATTATAACCGCTCACGCTTGTCTCTGCAGTAAAGTTGAAGACAGGCCTGATCCTGTTGGGATCTGCAAAATCAGCGCTCGCATGGATGATCTTGAATTCGTTATTTCTGAAATATACGTATCCTTCGTTCGATTCCACCCTCCCAAACAAAACCGGGTGCAACAGTGTCCCTTTCAAAATCATGTCCCCCCGTATGTTCACAGGCGCCCGTGCGATGTTGTTGTCGACAGAAATTTTATCGCTTCCCGTAACACGGAGGTTCAGTTCCGTGTGCTCAAACAGGGTCGTTTCCGCGCGGGGGACGTCTTTCGACTTTGCCTGGAATATCCAGCTTCTCCACTCTATATTTTCCTTGTAATACGCTCTGTTGATCCGTATGTCGCCGATAATATTTTGCTGTTCCGGGGTCCCCTTCAGGAGGAGGTTCCCCCCGAAATTAATAGAAAAATTTGCGGAAGGCGCAGTCGTTACATTCTCAACAGCAGCTTCGACATAGAACCGTTTTACTTTGAACGCCTTGAGGGAGACATATCCGGAAGCAGTAATATTGCCTCCCCCGACTTTCCCTGTCAGTTTCTGGAGAACGATCCTGTCTTCATCCATGAAGAGATGCCCGTTTATGGAACTGATATAGGTAGGGTAATCACGGAGACCGACGGATGCGTCAGTTACATTCATTCCTCCCTTGACATCCGGATCGTCCCAGGGACCGTTTACCGCGAGGGAAAAATCGGCGTCTCCCTTGAGATACCCGATTTTCTTCGACATCCCCTTGAGAGGAGAGAGTGCTGAGTTTCCTTCCAGCCTAAGGTCATAGGATTTCCCGATTTCAAGTCCCCCACTAAGGCTGAATGATGTGGTCCCGCTCTTTAAGGTGCATGCTGAGATAGCAAGCGCCTTGTTCCGGAGAGAAAAAGCTATCTTTGAGTCATTCGATAACGTCTGCCCGAAGAGTGAAAGGGTTAACCGTTCCAGGACTGTGGTAACTGCAATGGTATGTCTGTCTCCCTGCATAGTCACATTTCCCTCAAGGAAAAGCTCAAGGTCTTCAGGAACATCCTTTAAGATTGAACTCACAATGAAATCGTACCGGGCGGGTTGTATGGAAAGTTCCGCGCTCCACGGGAGTCTCTCGTCAAGCCTGCCCCTCCCCCTGAGCTGCATCTTCTCGTTAAAAAGGGCCCCCAGCACTGAGATATCCTTGTTCCGGACCGAAGCGGAAATATAACCTCTTCCCATATCCTTTCCCTTAAATGTGCCGCCAATGACCCGGGCGTGGAAGGTAACCGCAGGGTTGTCAAACGTTCCCGTGCCTTCTGATTTCAGGGAGATGACCGCGTCATCAGGCATTCTTTGCAGCCCAAGGTCTTTGAGGAAGAGCTTTTCGGCAGAGGCATTGTAATAAAATTTCCCTCCCTGCGAGAATGCTGCTTCCGCATCGAGGACTGATTTATCTTTTTTCATTTTCAGTTTTTTCAATGAGAATTCATCATAGGTAAAGGTAAAATCAGAGGAAGCCGTATCAAAAGGTATCGTATACACTGATGCGCTCTCTGCAGAAGCAGTGCCTCTTACAATAAAACCTCTGCCCCTGCCGGTCATGCTCATCTCTGCATTCAGTCTTCCCTGCCCCGTAAACTCTTTGTAGAAGATCTGGACTGTTTTTCCGAAATCGGCCTTTCTGAGAGAAGCCTTCAGGTCATAGACCGGCGCAGAAACATCAAAAAGTTGCTTTGCGCTTGGAAAGGATATTTTCCCTTTCACGGTATGCTCCTGGCCAGGTGATCTGAAAAAAGTTTCCCGGGTGCTGAGCAAGGCTTTTTCATAAGTAAAATCGGACACGATACTGTCAAGCTGATATCCTTCGAGAGAAGCGTTCGCAAGGATGGCCCTTCCCGATATTTTCAGGTTATCCAGCGGGCCGGCTATTTCGCCCGAAAATTCACTGCGGCCGCTCAGTCCCTTATAATATGGTGCTGCGAGGTCAATAGCAGACTCGGCAATCAGTCTTCCCTTCATTTGCATAGTACTTTTTGGCAGGTTGACCGCCCCATTCAGGGTCAGATGCGACAGGGGTGTGTGAATCTGCAGGCCTTCCAAAGAAACAATATGCTCCTGCATGGAGAATCCGCCCTTTATGTCCCGTACCCTGCTCAATACGTTCTCGACAGGATATGGCTCTCCCAAATAAAATGTTCTCTGTCCTTTCATCGTCGCTTTGTAGCGAAACGAACCTGCCGGGTTGAATGCACTCCCTGATGTGGAGAGTTCTCCGTCAACCTTCCCGTCAGGCACTTCCGGGTGCCACCCGATAAGTTTAAAGGCTGCGGTGCTGTCGACCGACTGGAACTTGACCCGGAGCGTATAAAAATCGACAACAGGCAGATGGATCAACGCTTCTGCCTGCCCTTTTCCGTTATAGAGTGACGCAGCGCCGTTTTCGAATTTCATTATCCTGTCTTTATACGAAATATTGCAGCTCAGCGTATCGATATCCACGCCATAAAGGTTCCCCTGCTGCAGCTTTGCCTTTGCGCTTCCCGAAATATCCGTAAGCGGTCCGGTAATTTCTCCCTGAAAATCGACAAGTCCCTCCAGCTGATCCTCGACCTTGAGAAGTTCCATGAGTGTCTGAAGATACAAATCCCCGCTCAGTTTGATGTCGAGAAAGATGTTTTTCAGTTCAGGCAGAGCCAGTCCTTTTCTCTCGCCGCGGATCTCGGTCTCTTTCTGCTTTACAGGTACGATCTTTATTTCTCCATGGGCCGAAATCCTTCCTTCCCCCCGATCAATAAGCCCGAACAGCCGTTTGACCGAGGTTACGATCAGCGCAAGGCCGGTTTTAAGTGATCCTTTGCCATGGGAATATGTTCCTTCGGCAGTGAATTTTGAACCATACGCGCCTACTTCAAACTTTTTGATCTCAAGCGCATCTTTCTTGAAAACAACCGCCGCCCGGATATCGCAGACGATTCTGGGCCACGATTCCTTCTCAAGCACAAACTCCTGTATCTGCGCGGTTACCCGCTGTTTCTCTCCCGTAATAAATTCACCTGACAGACCCTCTATCTGCAGTGCGCTTTTCGCACCCTCGTCTCTCAGAAAAATTTTTCCCTTCTTGACCTCAATAACATTTATTTTCACCTTAAAGGCCGTTTTTTTCTCCTTATCAAGGTATGCCCGGACATGTTTTACGATCTTCTCCAACCGCTCTCTCCCGATCGAGATTTCGGGACTGGAGAGCGTCAGCCGGTAAAGAGTAATCTGTTTGCTGAAAATATTTCCGATATCGACATATGCCTTTGCCCGGCCCGCATTGACCAGAGGGGTTCCCTGTTCATCAAGAATCCTGATCCCTTTCGCTTCAACGAAGAGAGGGAGGAGGTTTACAGATATTTTTTCTACCGAAACCCGTTCTCCTGTCGCCTCCTCGATTTCAGGGATTATTATCCCCTTAAGGGTATCGGATATCTGGGGGATCCGCGGGACAATAAGCGCAAGGACTATAAGGATAACTAGAAACAGCAGGGTGATGGTCTTTTTCATATTTTCATATACTGTAAATGCAGCATCATACTCTGTTTCACTCTCCTATAAAAATATACCATTATCTTTCCGATCAGGCATAGGGAATTCACTGTCCGTTCCTTAAGGTATTTCTGCCGGACTCTGGTATTCTCTCCGGAGAATTATGGAGCACAGGTTCTGTCGGATATTTATCGGTCAGCAAGCTCTGCTTCAACCGTTGTTTCCTGCCCCTCTCTCAGTATGGTGAGGGAAACAAGGGTTCCGGGCTTGTATGAATTAAGGATGTCAGCAAGGTCCTTAAGCGTATCAACAACGGATGAATGAACGCGGATGAGTATATCGCCCTGCGTTAAACCGCCCTTCTCTGCGGGTGACCCGGGGACAGTACCTGACAGGCGGACACCTTTTCCCCGATAGCTGAAATCGGGGACAATGCCGAGGCTTACCTTTCTCTTCTCCCTGTCTTTTTCCGGAGCCATGCCGCCGGTTTCAATTGTTGCGCTGAGTCCGTTCTCCCGTTTTGCCAGATATTCAATGACTTCTCTCGCTACCGACGCGACTTTTATGAGGCCGTGCGCATCGATCTTGTCTGCTGTATCAGCAGGACGGTGATAGTCCGCATGGGCTCCTGTAAACAGCTGCACCGCCGGTACCCCTGCACGCTGAAAACTGGTCTGGTCGCTCGAATCAAGGTCTTCTTGCACCATCTCGATCTCAACACCGCTCACATATCCTGCACCCCTGAAAATATGCACCCACTCCCGCGCCGAGTCACCGCCGAGTATCAGCAGTTTTTTCTCTTTAAGACGTCCTACGGTATCAATATTCACCATTCCAATCGCCTTCTCTACAGGGTACTTGCCTTCGCTTGAGGCTTTCACATAATAGTGAGATCCTTTTCTCCCTGCTTCTTCTCCGGTAAAGGCAATGAAGAGGATACTCCTGTCAGGGGCAAAGGCAGGACCAAGAACCTGCGCAAGTTCAACGAGCACCGCGACACCACTTGCATTGTCATCGGCGCCGGGATGGATCTTTCCCTTATTTCCCTCCTTCGCATCAGGCCAGCCCAGGCCGAGATGGTCATAGTGCGCGCCGACAATCACGCTCTGTCCGCTGAATTCCTGTTTTTTCCCGGGGATGTACCCGATTACATTTTTTACCGTTATATTCGTCCGGGATTCCCCTCCTGTGTCATTCCAGGTCTGGAAGTAACTCCCCGGCGAATCCCCTAGGGGTTTAAGCCCGGCCTCACGGAATCGCTGCGCGATAAACTCCGCCGCTCTGTCGAGGCCCGGCGATCCAAGCCCTCTTCCTTCCTGCTCCCTGTCCGACAGATACCGTGTCGTTTCGAGCATCCTGTCTGAAGAGAACTGAGCAGGGAGTTCTGCGAGCGGTTTCCTGGGCATGAGTTCTCCCCGGTTTATCTTTTTGCCCATCCCCTGCTCAACCGGGAGAAAAATCGTCATCGGTGAGTCGATGACCGGCCAACGGTCCTTTGCGATATTCTCTGGCTCTTCTCCCTCGAAAATGAGATAACTGTATTTATGGTAATGGGGCAGTTTCCTGCCGAGGCCGGGCAATGCGTGAGGCAGGTCTGTTGCGATAAAGGTAAGGACCAGACTCTTGTCTTCAGGATTCCTTACAGTGAACACAAAAGTATGGTCCTTCCTGTCAAACTCCTTTGTTCCTATTGCGAGTTTCTCCTGCGTAACAGATATTCCATAGGGGGCGAGTCCTGTCAGCATTTTAGGAGCAAACCGGTTGTCCCAGCCCAGAACAGTTACTGCCCGATCGCCGGGGATCTGCATGACCTCGTTGTCCAGACTGATCTCGACCTCATCCGGCCCTGCTGTTTTGAACATTGCAGAGAAGTTACGATATGCCTGAAGCAGGGCGCTTTCTGCGGAAGCAGGGAGGATTACCAGCATTTTGCGTGAACCAAGCGCCTGTGACAAGGCTGGCGGTGTTTCGTCCCGGTCAAGCCTTCTGAAGAGATCAAACTCCGGATCAATATCAAACCTCAGCGGCCTTGCCGGAACATGGAGTTTGAGCGTAAGTGTTTTTTTGTCCATACCCACCAGTGTCTGAAGCGCTTTCTGTTGCCCTTCCATGGTTACTGCGATGGGGATAGTAAGAAGATACGGCTCACCATCCTGAACCTGGTGTATGCCGGCTGTCAGAACATATCCCTCTCCATCTTTTCTGGAGCGGACATTGTCCACCCGCAATGCCGGGGCACCGGGGCGGTGTATCCACTGGTTGAATTCCCTGCCCAGATTTTTGCCTGATACAGTCTCGAAGCTCTTCTGTAATTCGGCAAATGAAGCAGTATGGAATTTATTGTTCCGGTAAAAATCCCTCAGCGCAGCGAGAAAGACCTCTTCTCCGAGTTGAAGACGGAGCATGTGGAAAAACATCAGGGACTTCCCGTATCCGACCGCCTCGGAAACAGAACTGTGCCGTGACCGGAATTCCGTGAGCGGAAAATCTCTTTCGTGCAGCACATAATCCGAATATTTCTGGAGTGTGGTCAACCGGTGCTCCGTGCCGAGACCGTCCTGTTCTTTCATGAGATGGTCAGAAAGATACGCGGTTAATCCTTCAGACCAGTTTCCTTTTGCATAATCAGGGAATACCGTATTCCCCCACCAGGTGTGGAGTATTTCATGGGGATATGAAGATTTCAGAATAAAGGGGAACCGGAGCACTTTCGGTCCGAGGAGCGTAAAGGAGGGCATGCCAAATCCTGTCTCCCAGAAATTCTCGACGAGCGCAAACTTTTTATAGGGATACGGTCCGATCATATGCTCATACAGTGCGATATACCTGATGGTGGCGTCGAGATATCTGTCCGCGAGTTCTTTATCCGGTGATCTGAGAAAAACCATCGCCGTGAATCCGTCCTTCTGTTTTTCATAGGATTCGAACTTCCCTGCGACGAGATATATTTCTTCCTGAGGGTCGGAGGATTCCCAGGTGACGAGAGTCTTCCTGTTTTTCTTTTCGTGGAGTGTCCGTTCCCCCTGACTAACGGCATCCCATGGAGAGGGAAGTTCTGCTGCAAGAGAGAATGTCACACTTTCATCCTGAAGCCGTGGATACCAGTAAGAACTGCCGGCAAGATATATGCCTTCATGCGCGATGAGGCCGGATGTCTGACTGATGCCTCTTGCATACTCTTTTCCATACTGTTCAATGGGGTGATTAATTACCCCTCCGTACCTGATGGTGAACGTGTTGACGCCTGGAGGCAGGTTGATTGTAAAAGCTTCAGTCAGCTTGTCATGAGAAAGCGCCCTGTCTTTGGTGATCAGAACACCTGGCGATTCTGAAACCGGCTGCAGCCCCGAATGGAGAATAAAATTGATCCTGGCCGGTCTGCCGGGGGGAAGGGATATCGTATCAATAGCCTGGAGACGATGGAATTCGGGCAAGAGAACAGCTTTTATCTCGTGATGGATGATCGCATCATGCTGTGCAGTGCCTTCTGCAGCAGATTTTTTTTCAGCAAGTGCAGGATGAAGCAAAATCAAGAGAAGAAAAACCCCCGACAAAAGGAACAGTATTTTGATTGTTTTCATCTCACTCCGGATACTGCAAAAGTTTTTCAAAATTACTAACAAGTCCATAAGTAAAGCCACATTTAAACACCCTCCCCTTTATCCCCTCCCCTCAAGGGAGGGCGATTCTTAAGTCCCCTCTCCCTTGAGGGGAGAGGGCAAGGGTGAGGGTGTGTGGTTTTTCTTATGAACTCCTTAGTATCTAATCTTCTTTATTCATCAACTGATCATCCGCTGTATGCTACGGCAAATTGATGAATACAAAGGGCTAAGTTCAGGTCACTCAACCCAGTCTGCGATAAAAATATCTGTTGCACGGGGTTTCTCCGGGTTTCTGTTCGATGCAAAGGCCAGCTTTTTCCCATTGGGTGAAAACATCGGGAACCCATCAAAGACCTTATTATAGGTGATTCTCTCCAGCCCCGTTCCGTCGCTGTTGATGAGATAAAGTTCAAAGTTATGTCCGAATACCCTGAGTTCCTCATTCCAGTCGTCCATGTTGCTCGAAAAGATGATGCGCTTGCCGTCCGGGTGCCAGGAAGGACAAAAGTTTGTGGCGCCGTTCTTAAGGATCATCTTCTTGTGTGATCCGTCAGAGTCCATTGTCCAGAGGTCCAGCGGCATGGGGATGATATAGTTATTTTCCATGCAATTCCTCCACATCGCCTTTTCGTCTTCGGTCTCAGGATACCATGCACGCCATACGATTTTTGTTCCGTCCGGAGAAAACCATGGCCCGCCGTCATACCCAACCCTGTCGGTCAGTCGTCTCACATCAGACCCATCACTGTTCATGATATAGACGTCGAAATCCCCCTTCCGCTTCGAACCAAAGACAATCCGTGTTCCGTCAGAAGAGACAACCGGTTCTGCATCATATTCGGGATTGCGGGTAAGCTGTTTCATTCCGGAGCCACCACTGTCCGCACTATAAATGTCGTAAGGATACAGCGGCCAGATATGTCCTGCGACGTTGGGAGTTTTCGGCTTCGGCGGACAGTCACCAGGCATGTGGCTGGTTGACGCAAAAACTATCTTCCCATCCCCGGGCAGGAAAAAGGAACACGTGTGGGCGCCATATCCGGGGCTTACCATATGTTTATCCGAACCGTCGGTGTTCATGATCCATATCTTGTCGCAGGCATAGTTATTGCGGTTCGACTGGAATATCAGTTTCGTACTGTCCCAACTGAAATATGCTTCCCCGTTGTCCCCGTCAAAGGTGAGTTGGGTAACATTTCCCATGTGCCGGTCATCAGAGACGATCCCGACCGGGTCACTTTTCCCGTGCTGTCCTGCACAAGCCGGAAACACTGTGAGCGCTATAAACAAAAAAACCCATCTCCGGTTCATATTTGCTCCCTCATAAATATTTACTCAAAATTCCTCTTCGATTACTACCTCATTCTTGATTCTGGAGACGAATTCTTCGAGTGCGGGGATCACATATTTCCTGAGTTTTCCCGCTACCAGCGCATACATGATATCATCACCTATTTTGAGCAGGCCCTCATTGATCCATGCCTTCACCTCGACGATGCCCTCTTTTTTCCTGTACTCAGCTAATAATGCATCCAGTCTCTCCCTGTTATAGGAAAGACGCATTCCCTTCACAGGCTTCCCTTCTTTTGACGTAGCGCGCACTACACCGTTGTGCGCAAGGATCATCCCGAGATCCTGGAAATCTGCATTCTTTTTTACCTCCGCAACCCATTGGTCAATCATCGTCTCCCCCTCCGTATCATACTGATGAACCCGGCTTCCATGCCTTTATATACGCGGAAAACACCATCTTTTCGACGCCTTCTCCGAATTTCCAGCTCCTGATTATCTCATCGCTGTTCTCTTTGTCCTGTATCCGGATATCGGTGAATCCTGCGTTCATGAGTATCTGCGTGAGTTCCTCAACGGGAACCGATCCGGTAATTCATCCGCTGTAGGCCTGTTCATTCTTCTTAATCTCATCAGAAAACTCGCCTCTCTTCAGGATGTCCGAAATCGCTATCCTTCCCCCCGGCTTTAGAACCCTGAACGCTTCATTGAAAACAGCCTGCTTATCGGGCGAGAGGTTGATCACACAGTTCGATACTATTACATCGACAGAGGAGTCCTCCACCGGCAGGTGTTCTATCTCCCCGAGCCTGAATTCGACGTTTTTGAAATTGAGTTTGCCGGCGTTCGCCTGCGCTTTTTTGACCATCTCCTCCGTCATGTCTATCCCGATCACATACCCTCTCTGCCCTGTCCTCATGGCAGAGAGAAAGACGTCGAAGCCTGCGCCGCTGCCAAGGTCGAGGATTGTTTCACCTTCCATGAGGTCCGCAATCGCATTCGGATTTCCGCATCCAAGACCAAGGTTTGCTTCCCCGAGGCCTGTCTGCAATTCCTCCTCCGAATATCCAAGCCGTTTCCCCGTTTCGAGGAGATTGGTTGTGTTGTTCCCGGAAGCACAACAGCTTGACGGCGGGCAACATGAAGATGCGTTGGCTGCAGCAGCATAGGTTTTTATCACAAGCTTCTTGATTTTTGATGTATCCTGACTCATTCTCTCACGCAAGCTTTCCGCTGATCAATAGTTCAAGAGCGGATCAAACATCATATATTTATCATACCATACATACTTTATATGACTTACTAAGACGGTCATTAGTAAGGCGACGTTCTTATCGCTCTTTGTCATTGCGGCTTGTCCGCAATCCTTCCGGGTTTTCAGAAAGATTCCCGACAAGCGGGAATGACATCGATGTAGCTTTACTTATAGCCGTCTTAG
>JAKLQR010000361.1 GCA_022013235.1 Thermodesulfovibrionales bacterium
GACGTGCACTGGACACCATATCCACTGTGAGTTGGAGAAAGTTTTACATCAGGATCGCTTATAGGCCATTTAAGACGGGTGAGAGGAGGGTCTGCGGAGTTTCTTTTGTTAGCCAGTACCTCATCAAAAATAATGGATATCGGATGTCCTCCTGAAAGGTCTGTTCCAAGGTATCCCGATCCGCCAATAAGTTTCCCTGAGGCATCAATAATCCCCGGAACAGTCACCATCATAATTTCATCATATCTGCTCACTACCGAACCTATTGCTACCGTTCCGTCATGGCAGCTCAGGCAGAGCTTTGAGTAGCCGTCAATAGGTGGTGCTTCTCCCTCCCTATAGGACTGTAAAGTAGAACTCGTGTAGTTTATATAATTTACAACTGCACTGAGCTCATGATTCCAGAGAGGTTGGGCAGGTGATGCATTATGAGGAGCATGGCAGAAGATGCAAATCTGCGTTTCACTAACCGCTTTGACATCCCCCGGGCCTGAAACAGAAAGATTATGCTTTGTATCCTCAACCCGCGCCAGTACTAAAAGGGGATTGAAAACAAAAAAAGAAAATGCCAAACACCATATACAATATTTTCTTATTCGTTCAGCGTTCATTTTTACCTCTCAAACAGGATTCAAGGATTCGAAGATTCACGTGTCAGCGACCGTTTCGCACTCGAATCCCTTGTAACCTTATTCCTTAGCCCTCATTTCTTTTACATACTGAAATATCTGTATTCTCTGATTCGATGAGTCTACTACATAAATTCTATCCTGTTCATCAATGAACAAGCCTGCGGGAAGGACCATGTGTCCGTTTCCTCGGCCTGTTTTTCCAAAAGCAAGAAGAAGCCGGCCATCTCTATCGAATATCTGGACAGTATCAAAAAGTGCATCAGCTACATACACATGCCCGTCAGAATCAACAGCTATTCCTCTGGGTTTTGAAAAATCCCCCGAACCATCACCATGTTTCCCGAACGATGAGATAAAATGTCCATGTTTATCAAAAATCTGCACCCTGAAATTCAGTGAATCTGTTATATAGAGAAGCCCACTTTTATCGATAAAAATATTCGTAGGATAATTGAATTCTCCATTCCCAGTCCCATTTTTTCCGAAACTGAATAGGAACGTACCGTCCTTTTTCGAAAATACGAAAATCTTATGATGGTGTGTATCAGCCACATACAGTCTTTCCTCATCAATTGTAATACCTGCAGGCCTTTTCAATACATTTTCCGATCCTATATCCCTCAGATATCTCCCGTCTCTGTCGAAGAGGAATATCCTCTTCAATAAAGAATCGGAAAGATATATCTCTCCGCTTTTATCGGCTGCCACGCCGATTGGAGATTGAAATTCATCCTTATCAGCTTTTTTAATGACAAAACTTTTTTTTTCTCTCAAGTCAAAGACATGGAGCAGACGGGTACCGGGGTCTGTCAGATAAATCCTTTCAGAATCTGCAAAGACACCGTATGGCCTCAATACTATTTGCCCTATTTCGTCTCTCCCGAACAGGATATCCATCGTTTTCTTAACCCATGATTTTTTCATACCAATATCAGATGGTCCGTAAATGCTTTTTATATACTGAATCCTCGTTGTTTGAGGTGGCGGAGGCCAGACAGGTCCTGTGGTATAACTGAATGATTCTTGTTTTAACGTTTCGAGGTCAGAAGTCGCACAAGCAGAAAATATGATTAAACAAATACAGAATACAGTACACAGAGGATGTAACATTTTATTCCGCATTTTTGTCATACCGGCTTGTTCGTCATCTTTTTTATAACAACCCCCTAACCCTTTTATTAAAAGGGAATCAAAAGAAATCATGACAAGTCTACAACCCTTAGAGCAACAATGAAAGATTCCATAATTTATTATTTATCGATAAAACTTATTAAGATTAGAATGGTCTCCGTAACTTCAGATAAAGCCGTTTATTCTCTGTACTGTAAGGACCCTCATCTACCCTGTAAACATTATATTCCAATGAAATTGTCATCCTGTATATTAAATAGTGGAGTGCAATTTGATATTCCCTGGTCTTCCTTCCATATTTTCTTCCGGCCACAAACCTCCCGGCCCACCATCCTCTGTTTCGCCATTCCTCCCTCCACCAAGCTAAAAGATTTAGATTTCTGAGAAGATGACAGTTGACACGGCCTTCATAATTATACCCCTGTATATCCTCAGAATCGGTTTGTCCTGTAGTATAACTTACTTTCAAAGTAGCCAATCCTTTCTGTCCGAAAGGATAGCCGATATCTCCTGTAAAGGTATAATGCCTGATTTTTTCTGCCCACTGTTCTTCTCCAATCCAGAATACTGTTCCATGGTTCTTTATCTCGGAATCAAAAATTCGGCCTTCTGTCTCTATATTCCAGTAAACTCTTGCGGGTCCCCTGCCATTTATCCCCACCTTAATTCTGTGTTCCATGAAATGAGCTTTTTCTGATATCACATATGGTTCTTCTGATGTCTGATAAGAAAAGTCATAGTCATAGTCATTGACTGTATAATGAAAATCATATTTATCGAATGAAATGTCATAATTTGTATATACCTTACCCAACCTGAATTTTCTCGTTGAGAGACCAAAGCCCAAAGAATGTTCCATCAATTTAAATTCTCCACGTCTCTCCTCTTTGCTGAAAGAAAAGCTATAGTAGGATGTAAAATCAAAATCTCGTATAGTCTTTCCGTAATTCAGTTGTGTGTTGATATCATATAAATCCTCCTGTACCCCGTCCCGCTTTGCGAACTTGTAATGGAATTGTGCAGTACCAAAGATCAACTTTGAAAACCTGTAGAGTAAATAGTTACCAATGGTATGTGAATCCAAATTTATCTTCTTTGTTTCACTTAAAAGCTGTTCAGATGTATTGTACTCATATGAATATCTATGGTGAAGCTGGCCAATAGGGAATAATTTCAAATTAGCTGTAAACATCGTCAATTTTGTAATATCGATATCAGAGTGTTGGAAGGACAGAGAAAGGGTATTTTCTTTCTTGATTGTTGTATAGGTATTAGTTAGTATGTTTTTCCCGTCGTATTTTCTAAAAGGGCTTGAATAATCTGAAAAATCACCGGTTATATAATAACTTGTATTTATAGAATCTATAAATCCTTTTATATTTGCACTTAATCTGTTGCTCTCTGACTTTTCCTGTGCCGTCAGCTTTTTTACAACACCCTCATATGTATCTAAGACCTTCCATTCACGTTCTCTTTCGATAGTATAGTCCCAGTGGTTATACTCGAGTGTTATAGAAGGAAAGTTCCTCTTTGTAAAATACAGTCGTGCCCCGTAGGAATTTGAGGTGATATTATAGGGTGCAGCTCCCCATCCTTCTATAGTAGAGTTGGTTTTTAAGCCGTAAATATCCAAAGACACAGGTGTTGTCGGCAGGATAGAAACGAATAAATCATAATTAATATCCTTTGTATCACTTCCGCCCCCCGACTCTTGATCAGTCTTTTCTTTTCTGAAGGTGACACTTGTTGAGAAGCTTAAGAATTTTGGATGGTATACATAACCTCTAAGACCAAACCTGTACCGTTGCCCGAAGCTTGTCCATTCGCTTTTTGCTTTCCTTCCATGATACGTTGATACCAAGCTGTAATCACGGTATTCAAGCTCCACCAGACCTGTAAAATGGAACCTTTTTAGATATGCATAAGGGGCTGCTGCCATCTGGGCTTCTGCTTCTGCAATTAAGAGAGGCATTAAAAAAAAAAGAAGCGTAATTATAAAAATAATGTGTTTTTTTGATTCTCCATAATATCCCGCTTAAAGACCTTGAATCATCTATTCCTTAAATATATTTCAATTTAAGCTATTTCTTTTCCTTGAGATATTGGAAAACCTGTATTCTTCTATTAAAAGTATCAGTGACATAGATTCTATCTTCACCATCTATATACATCCCTGTCGGAAGCGTAAACTGACCTGCTCCTTGACCTTCCTTGCCAATCCACAAGAGAAGCTTCTCTTCGTCATTGAAAATCTGGAAGTTGTTGAAAACAGTATCAACCACATATACATGTCCTTCTGAATCTACGCCTATACCTGCAGGCCTCGAGAAGCTGCCAGTTGTGTTCCCTAATCTGCCAAATTTTTTAATAAACCTTCCATTTGGGTCAAATATCTGAACCCTGAAATTGAAAGAATCAACAATATAAAGCCTCCCACTTCTGTCAAGGGCTAAATAAACTGGATTATTAAATTCGCCATCCTCCATGCCTTTTCTCCCTATTTGAAACAGGGGCTTCCCGTTTTTATCAAATATTATTATTATATGATTTTTGGTGTCAGACACATAAAGTCTATCTCTTTCCTGATCATATGCAATACCAGTGGGTCTATTAAATTCTCCGGTTATCCCTAATGACATGACAATCTTTCCGGTTTTTTTATCAAGACCAAAGACCTTATTAAGTTTGGAATCTGAAACAAATATAATTTCTCTTCTGTTATCAATCGCAAGCCCTATAGGTTCATTAAGTGTTCCTTCGCCAAGGAATCTTAGA
>JAKLQR010000362.1 GCA_022013235.1 Thermodesulfovibrionales bacterium
AGGGGGTTTTTCTGCTCTGCTCATTCTGGCTCATCGATACTCTGATATCAATGGGAAGGGTGACAGAAGCGGAAACATACCTGCACCGGATGGAAAGCATCGCAAATCATGTCGGTCTGTTTTCCGAACAATACGACATTGACACGAGAGAAAATCTCGGCAATTTCCCCCAGGCATTTACGCACATCGGATACATAAATGCTGTGTTGGCGCTCTGCAGGGCAAAAGCAAAGATGGCAGGAGATCAATCATCGAAGAAAAAGGCAAAGCCTGGTCTCTTCCCTGGCGGAGCAATCGTATTGAATGACGGAAAACCGGACAAGTCTCTCTCGTCGAAAGACATCGTGGCAAAACTCAAGAATACCATGAATATACTCAGGGGGGCCTTCTTCGATACAAAACGAGGGAGAGTTGCCTATGAGCAGATGCACAAGTCACAAGCATACAGTGAATATGTCCGGTTGAGCTATAACCTGAAGAACATGGACCTCAATGAGTTGAAGCGCAGGCAGGAGCAACTCGCATTCTGGATTAATCTTTATAATGTTTTGGTAATACACGGCGTAATCGAACTGGGGATCAGGGACTCTGTGAAAGAAGCAAGAAATTTTTTCGGACGGGTGCGCTATCGGATCGGCGATTTCATATTCAGCCCCGATGATATCGAGCATGGAATGTTACGCGCGAACAGCCGGCCCCCGCATGCCGTGTTCAGGCCTTTCAATAAAAAAGACAAGCAGATGCATTTTATTATCAGCCCAATGGACCTCCGCATCCATTTCGCTCTTGTATGTGCGTCTTCTTCCTGTCCTCCTATTGGAATTTATACTGCGGAGAACATCGAAATAGAATTAACCATTGCAGCAGAAACCTTCCTGAACTCGGGCGGTATTGTCATTGACAGGCAAACAATGACTGTCTCGCTTTCAAAAATATTCGACTGGTACAGCAGGGATTTCGGGAAAAACATCAGGGAAAGGCTGGAGTTTATTTCATTGTATCTTTACAACCCTGAAGACAGACAATTCATGCAAGATCATGCGGAACGCATAAAAGTTGAATACATGGACTATGACTGGAGACTGAACAGGTACTGAGTAGCTGAAACAACGCTTGATATGAATGAATCAGTTGATTTTGTCTGTTTCAATATGGGTGTTTCCCTAATACTTTCCTCCACCCCTGTGGTATATCGGACCCACTCTTCCTTTAGGGATTGCCTCTATTCGTCATATCTGGTAAATTTTACCACCATTCATTGCAGCGATAAAAGCGGTGCTTTGAAACAGTGAGGGTAATATAGAGGACATTACCCTCACTGTTCCTAATTCAGGTGACAAACCCAATGTTTTTTACGAGAGGAATTTTAGGAAGATACAGGGGGGAATAGTTCTTATGCTGGGTTATTTGTAACACCTGCAAATGTGCAACAGCAATTACTTACTAAGAACGTTAATTTCCAAAAGAAATTTGTATCAATCTGAGGTCAACATAAAGCCGATCTCCTTCATTAAATACCGGAGTTACATATTTGCTATATAATATTCAAGTTTATACCTTTGAAGTTGTAAGCGTATTCTGAGATATAACTGATTGAGTTAAACGATGTTAATCAAGAAACGAGATTCTAAGCAGGCAGAAATTGATGAACTGACGACACTTCTTGCTGAACCGCTTCCCGAGAATAAGAAGTTTCTTATCGAACGGGAATTGCGATGTATCAAAACCGGCGAGATAGGAGAAACCAACGCAGCATATTACATTGATTTCCATTTTGCATCGAGTAAAAATTGGGCTGTGATTCACGATCTTCGCCTTGAGCATCAAGGCAGAGTAGCACAGATAGACCATCTCCTAATCAACCGTTTTTTAAATATCTATGTGCTTGAGAGTAAAAATTATGCTTATGGGGTGAAGATTACTGATACCGGTGAATTTCTTGTCTATTATAAGACCAGATACTTTTCAATTGAATCGCCCATCGAACAGAATAAGCGACATCTTATCATTCTTGAGCAAAGCTTCAAGCAATATGACGTTATGCCGAAACGATTGGGCATAACGATATCTCCAACGTTTAGGAGTTATGTCCTTGTATTAACCAAGTCACGTGTGATAAGGCCTCCCAAAGAGACTTTCGATACAAGCATGGTAATAAAAGCAGATACGCTCAGAACTCAGATTGATAAGGATATCGATAATATGAGTTCTCTCTCCGTTCTCGCTACTGCCCACAAGATAGTATCAGATGAAAAAATCAAAGAGGTCGCCCAACGCATCATCGCAGTTCACAGACCAACAAAGATGAATTACCGAAAACGATTTGGATTGGAAAACGCAAGTCCTTCTCAGGATAATACAGCGCCGTTAGACACAGAAACGTCCAAGCAATTCTACTGCTTCCAATGTAGGAAGAAAATCACCGAGAAGGTCGCGAAATTTTGCTGGGATAACAAACAACGATTTCTTGGGAAAGCATTCTGCTTCGATTGCCAGAAAGTGTTTCCTGGACGGCACTAATCATTTCTTCGCTTTTTGAGTTCACCTGCAACTCGGCATGTGCTTAGCACGAAGAGAAATGATGAATATTATTTGAAACAGTGAATAAGTTCTTGCTTGAGAAAAGCTCGCTTCGATTACTGAAATATGGGATGTGGAGCCTGCCTAAAAACTATCAGACATCACTACATATCTATGATACAGTAGAGCATCAAAAATTTAGAAAGGAATGATTGATGCCATTAAGACCATATGACCAAGAGCAGATATTTCTC
>JAKLQR010000363.1 GCA_022013235.1 Thermodesulfovibrionales bacterium
CCTTGCTGACTGTGGCATTCAATGCAGATGCCATCTTCGAAAGCGGCGCCTGGAAAACACCCGCCAGCATGGAGAGCAATACCGGTCTCGGGGGAATCTCAGAAACGGTTTTCAGGTCCGCTGTAGTACAGAATGAGCCTTCGATCAGGCCTATCCCGACCTTGAGTTTGTCGTTCTTCTTCGAGAATTCGAGCATCTTTTTCACAATGGTGACAGGGTCGTCATGACTTATCGCAATTCCGACCGGCCCCTTGAAGAAATCTTTTGCAGCAGCAACAGATGTCCCCTCTGCCGCTATCTTTGCAAGGGTGTTCTTCACCACCTTGAAGTTAATATCCCCTTCCTTCAGCAGTTTGCGCAAATTGGACAGTTCGGCTACGGTGAGCCCCCTGTAGTCAGCGAAGACGACGGCTTTCGATTTCCCGAACTCTTCTTTTAACTGTTGTACCGCTTGTTCTTTTTCTGACCTGTTCAGTTTATACCCCCTTCCCCAGGGATGATATGTCAATAGAGATCCCTGGTCCCATGGTTGAAGAAATGGATAATTTCTTAAGATATTTTCCTTTGCTTGTCGCTGGCTTTGCTTTTATGATCGAGTGAATGACCGATTTCGCGTTCTCCATAAGTTTGTCCACATCGAAAGAGGCTTTCCCTATCGGGACATGCACAATACCTCCTTTTTCGGCCTTGTACTCTACTTTGCCCGCCTTGATCTCCTTCACGGCGCGGGCTATATCAAAGGTTACTGTCCCTAGTTTTGGGTTAGGCATAAGCCCTCTCGGTCCAAGTATTTTACCCAGTTTGCCCACAATACCCATGACATCGGGGGTAGCAACTGACTTGTCAAAATCGAGCCATCCCTTGGTTATTTTTTCGACGACGTCTTCCGCACCGACATAATCTGCGCCGGCATCTAACGCCTCCTTTTCCTTTTCACCCTTTGCGAAGACAAGGACCCTGACCTTTTTCCCCATACCGTGAGGAAGGACAACCGTCCCCCGCACCATCTGTTCTGATTTTTTCGGATCGACCCCGAGATTTACCGCAAGGTCCACGGTCTCGTCAAACTTTGTATACGTGAATTCCCTGACGAGCTTTACTGCGTCTTCGAGAAAGTATTCCTTCCCCGGTTCAACTTTGTCCTGAACTGCATTTAGCTTTTTCCCCATGCCGCCCTCTTTTATTCTATGATTTCGAGCCCCATGCTCCGCGCGGTGCCCTTAATAATCTGTTCCGCCTTTTCCACCGAGTATGCATTAAGGTCCGGAAGCTTTTTCTGCGCGATCTCTTTGATTTGAGCAGCAGTAACCTTGCCGACCTTTTCCTTGTTTGGAGTGCTTGACCCCTTGATTATGCCGGCAGCTTTTTTCAGGAGATCCGAGGCAGGAGGCGTCTTGGTAATAAAAGTGAACGACCTGTCGGCATATACGGTCATCACTACCGGTATAATCGTATCTCCTAGTGCCTGTGTTTGTGCGTTGAATGCCTTGCAGAACTCCATGATATTCACACCGTGAGGACCGAGTGCAGGGCCTACGGGCGGTGCGGGATTTGCTTTCCCTGCCGGTATCTGGAGTTTGACCTGAGCAATTATTTCCTTTTTAGCCATCTATTTCCTCCTCATGCCTTTTCTACCTGGAAAAAATTCAGTTCAACAGGTGTCTGCCTGCCAAAAATGCTGACCATAACGCAAAGTCTGCCATGGTCTATATCTACTTCTTCAACACTGCCAAGGAAGTTCGAGAAGGGTCCGTCGATAATCCTGACACTTTCGCTCTTCTGGAACTGGGTTTTGACCTGCGGCACAGGCCCTTTTTCTATCTGCTGGAGTATCACCGCTACCTCTTCTTCGGAGAGCGCAACAGGGGTTGACCCGCCTACGAAGCCGGTAACCCTGGGTGTGCTCCTGACAAGGTGCCACGTTTCGTCATCCATTTCCATCTCAACAAGAATATATCCCGGATAGAATTTTTTATCGCTTTCCTTCTTTTTTCCGCCTTTCAATTCAATGACACGCTCAGTCGGGATTAATATCCTCGATATTCTCTCCTTCATGCCCTGTTTGTCTGTCTTGTCCTCGATACCGAGCTTTACTTTTTCTTCGAACCCGGAATATGTGTGAACAACATACCAGTTTTTATCCATAGCTATCTCAGTGCCATTCTCACCAGTTTCGAAAGGCTGATGTCAACAACCCCCAGAAATAGTGAGATGACCAGTACGGTTATTATGACAACCCAGGTAGACCCGATGAGTTCGTCTTTTGACGGAAAAACAACCTTCTTGACCTCGACTTTCACTTCACGGAAAAATTCCTTTATTTTATTGAGCATTCTTTTTTATCCTGTACTGTTCTGTTCATTCTTATGGCAGGCCAGGAGGGATTTGAACCCCCAACCCTCGGATTTGGAGTCCGATGCTCTATCCGTTAGAGCTACTGGCCTACGCCTTTATCTCCTTGTGCATTGTATGCCGCCTGCATTTCCTGCAGTACTTCTTCCGCTGGAGTTTGTCAGGGGTATTCTTCTTATTTTTCATGCTCGAATAGTTTCTGTTTTTGCATTCTGTGCATTGGAATAATATGATATCTCTCATGTCGTTACCCCAAAACCTCTGTGACGACGCCTGCGCCGACAGTTCTGCCGCCTTCGCGGATGGCAAACCTCAGCTCCTTCTCCATCGCGATCGGCG
>JAKLQR010000364.1 GCA_022013235.1 Thermodesulfovibrionales bacterium
ATGGGGCAAAGAGCATAGGGCGAAGAGCATAGGGCATGGGGGGATTGACGATTGATGATTGTTGGAGCGCAGCGGAAATCCCGATTCATCGGGGACTATTGATGATTGTAATACACCGCAGAGAACGCAGGGAACGCAGAGGTTCAATGTCAAACTGCATAAGATCTACACATTGGTTCCGATAAATCGATATCGAAACCGCCATATGCGGCGCTTTTATGCGATTTCAGCATATACATTAAAAAATAATTATCAGCGCTCTCAGCGTGCTCCGCGGTATAACGTTTTGGGTTGAGCAATGGAGAGCTACCGAATTATATCTCACTCATGGTGAGGTTATTGACATCGGGTTTCGGCCATTCTGTCTTCTGTCTACTGAATTCTGAATTCTTCCAATTGAGCGTTTTCGCTCAATTGGGGTATTATTTTTCCACTCAACTATTTAACGATGTTTAGAGGAAGTTTACTATGAAAGTGGTTATCCTTGCAGGGGGTTATGGTACACGCATCTCGGAAGAGACCGGGGTGAAACCCAAACCCATGGTAGAGATTGGTGACAAACCAATACTCTGGCATATTATGAAAATCTATTCTGCCTATGGTGTCAACGACTTCATTATTTGTTTAGGTTATAAAGGTTACGTTATTAAAGAATACTTCGCTGCCTACCCGCTCCACATGTCTGATGTCACATTCGACTTGCGTAACAACGAAATGAAGGTTCACCAAAACGGAACCGAGCCATGGACGGTTACATTAGTGGATACTGGCGAAAAAACCATGACTGGTGGACGGCTAAAACGCGTTAAGGAGTACATCGGCAATGAAACCTTCTGCCTTACATACGGAGATGGGGTGACCGATGTGAATATCAAAGAGTTAATCGCCTTTCACCGGGATCAAAAGGCACTGGCAACTTTAACCGCCGTCCAGCCCCCAGGCCGGTTTGGGGCATTCAACTTAGACCGGGATCAATATAAGATCTTTACCTTTAAGGAAAAACCCCAGGGTGACAGGGCCTGGATCAATGGTGGTTTTTTCGTGCTTGAACCTGGGGTGTTAGACTACATCGAAGGCGACTCAACTATTTGGGAGCGGGAGCCAATGGAAAAACTGGCGCATGACGGAATGCTTTCTGCATATAGACATTATGGGTTCTGGCAGCCTATGGACACTTTACGCGATAAGATTGTTCTCGAAGAGCTATGGCAGAGTGAAAAAGCACCGTGGAAGGTTTGGTGATGGATTCAGCTTTCTGGAAAAATAAGAAAGTCCTAATTACAGGTCATACTGGATTCAAAGGGAGCTGGTTATCTTTGTGGTTACAGACCAAGGGAGTAAATACCATAGGATACTCCCCGTCTCCGCCTACAAAGCCGAGTTTGTTTGAAATCGCCAATGTTTCAGACGGAATGATATCTATAACAGGGGATGTTCGTGATCTGGATCACCTTAAAAGTATAATTGCTGAGCATAAACCCGAGATTGTTATTCACATGGCAGCGCAATCATTGGTACGTTATTCCTATAATAATCCTGCAGAAACATACAGTACCAATATCATGGGTACTATGAATGTGCTGGAGGCAGCTCGCTGTTCAGACGTTGTGCGAGTAGTTGTCAATATTACCAGTGATAAGTGCTATGAAAATCGTGAGTGGCTCTGGGGTTACAGAGAAAATGAGGCCATGGGCGGGCATGATCCCTATTCAAGCAGCAAGGGTTGCGCTGAATTGATCACATCCGCTTATCGCCGTTCATATTTTTCAGACGACAATTTGCCAGGTCACGGTGTTGCAGTGGCAACTGCCAGGGCCGGGAACGTAGTTGGGGGCGGAGATTGGGCGGCGGATCGCCTTATTCCTGATATAATGAATGCGATAATGGAAAAAAACCCTGTTATAATACGTTATCCGAATGCCATTAGACCCTGGCAGCACGTGCTCGAACCGTTATGTGGATATATAGACCTTGCTGAGGAATTATGGCATTACGGAAATGAGTTTGCCGGGGCATGGAACTTTGGGCCAAACGATGAGGATGCACGATCCGTTTCCTGGGTTGCTGACCGGCTAACCAATTTATGGGGAGATGGAGCCTCTTGGAAAACAGATTCCATCCAGCAACCACATGAGGCCACGTATCTGAAACTGGATTGTTCAAAAGCCAAAAGCCTGCTGGGATGGTCACCCAAACTTGACCTTACCACAAACCTGCAGTGGATCGTAGAATGGTATCGTGCATATCTTCAAAAGAAGGATATGCGCCGGGTAACAGAAGCGGAAATTGTTCAATACGAGAAATTGTTTTAATTATGAAGGAGTAGCCTTGATTTTTCAGGAAACCCACTTAAAAGGCGCTTTTGTTATTGAACTTGAAAAAATTGAGGATAATCGTGGATTTTTTGCCCGTGCATGGTGCAAAAGAGAATTTGAAGTACATGGTTTGAACTCTCGTCTGGTTCAATGCAACTTATCGTTCAATAAAGATCAGGGTACAATACGGGGCATGCATTACCAGGGGACGCCTCATGAAGAAGCGAAACTTGTAAGGTGCACCAGGGGAGCGATATTTGACGTGATCATTGATTTGAGACGGGGGTCGGTAACATATCTTAAATGGATTGGAGTTGAGCTAACAGCGGAGAACCGCAAAATGTTCTACGTGCCGGAAAATTTTGCCCACGGCTATCAAACTCTTGAAGATAATTCCGAAGTGCTTTATCAGGTTTCCCAATTTTACTCGCCCGGGGCCGAACGGGGCGTGCGTTGGGATGACCCAACATTTGCTATTGAGTGGCCAGAGACAGATAATTTGATAATTTCGGAAAAGGATAATAACTGGCCAGACTACGTTGTGGGAAAGCGTTTGCCATAACTTCCCTGGGATGTGTGCACATGATCATTATTGATACTGCATTAGAAAAGCGGCAGCAGGAAGGCAACCCGATTCGGGTAGGGATGGTTGGTGCTGGTTATATGGGACGCGGTATCGCCCTTCAAATTATAAATTACGTCAATGGTATGAAATTAGTCGCAATTTCTAACCGCACACTTTCTGAAGCTGAACGGGCCTACCAGCAGGCGGGTATTGAAGTTGTCAAACCGGTTGAAACAGTATCTCAACTTGAAGAAACAATCGCTCAGAATAAGTTTGCAATAACTGATGATCCGATATTGCTTTGCGAGGCGGAAAGCATTGACGCTTTGATCGAAGTGACTGGTACGATTGAATATAGCGCTCATGTGGTCATGAAGGCCATAAAAAACAATAAGCATGTTATCCTGATGAATGCGGAACTTGACGCTACTATTGGACCCATTCTCAAAGTCTACGCGGATCGCTCGGGTGTGATTATAACAACATCGGACGGAGATCAACCAGGAGTGATCATGAACCTGTATCGCTATGTTAATTCGATTGGCTTCAAGCCGGTTCTGGCCGGCAATATGAAAGGGCTTCAAGACCCGTATCGGACACCTGAGACTCAGAAAGGATATGCTGAAAAATATAAACAGAAGCCTCAAATGGTCACTTCTTTTGCCGATGGCACCAAAATTTCTATGGAGATGGCAGTTGTAGCCAACGCTACCGGCCTAAGAGCGGGAAAGCGTGGAATGTATGGTCCTCGTTGCGAGCATGTCAATGATGCTGTTAATCTATTTCCTATGGATAAAATGCTTAATGGCGGCCTTGTGGACTATATTCTTGGCGCGGAACCTGCTCCAGGGGTATTCGTACTTGGATATAATGAAGACCCAATTCAACAGCAATACATGAACTATTATAAAATGGGTGACGGCCCTTTATACGCATTCTACACACCTTACCATATATGCCATTTTGAAACACCAATTACAGTAGCCCGGGCAGTACTTTTCAAAGATGCTGCAGCAACACCGATTGGAAATCCTGTATGCGATGTCATCACAGCTGCAAAACGCGATCTAAAGGCAGGTGAAGTGCTTGACGGCAATGGCGGATTTACCTGCTACGGTATGTTAGAAAACTCTGATGTCTGCCAGGCTGAAAGCCTCTTACCAATGGGACTTTCCGAAGGGTGTCGCCTCAAAAGCGATGTCAAAAGGGATCTGGCCATAACATACCTGGACGTGGATTTGCCTCCAGGACGGCTCTGCGATAAACTGCGGGCCGAACAGGATGCTTACTTTGACAGCCTCCCGGACTCATGAACCGCTACATTTTCTTGACTGAATTATGGTCTTCCGACGTTTTAAAAGACTAACTGCGGGGTTTAGAACCAAAGCCTCCAGCAAAAAATGTTACGGGCGTGGCTCGACATGGACGCACTTTTCCACCGATAGAGGTACTTTTAAACGTATCATGGTCTTTGGCGACTCCAATTCATTTCGCCCTGATGGCAACAAAACGTGTTGGCCCGCCCTGCTTAAAGATAAGGGTCCCAGCCGCTTCACCGTTTTTAATGAAAGTTGCGACGGTCGCACCACTAAATACGATATCGGTGAATTCAATGGACTTAGCGTCATCTCAAGTAAGCTAACTGTCCACGCTCCACTCGACTATGTTGTTGTCATGCTCGGTACGAACGACATGAAGAGTATCTATGGCTCTCCAAGCGCCTCTGAAATAACTGACGGTATGCGCAGAACCCTTGATATTATTGACAAAAGCGGCG
>JAKLQR010000365.1 GCA_022013235.1 Thermodesulfovibrionales bacterium
CGGGAGGGCGACGTCCCCCGGATTCTCGGTGAAGGTGTGAGAGTTGCTGCAGAAAAATTGGGGATTTCGGATCCTCTGCATGTCAACGGTGCGGTGGTTCCAGCCCACGACCCGAGGGCTTTCCTTTCCATGGCGGTCGCAACGGCGACTTCAATGAAGGGGGCCAGTCATCTCCATGGATTCCCGGAAGCGATCGAGTTAGGGGTCACCTTCCCAGAAACCGGACTAAAGGAACTGATGGAACCCTTAGATCCGCATTCACCGAACCATAAGGGACTGGCAGCGGCAAAATTTCAGGACCGAAGGGCTATTTGCAATTCGGTGATCTTCTGCTTTTTCTATGAATTTTCAGGTCTTGATTTCACACGTTTGACAGGTTTTCTCAACGCCATCACCGGCTGGGATGTCTCACCCCAGGAATTGTTGAAAACCGGGGAGCGTGTTATCAACCTGATGAATATGTTCAATATCAAGCATGGCATGGAACCGTCGCGGGATTATCGGCTTCCCAAACGTTTCCTGACTCCGCATCCCGAAGGTGGTGCAGCCAATGTGGAGATGCCTTTTGACGATATGATGAATGAATATTACACGGTGAGGGACTGGCCAAACGGAGTCCCCAGTCAAGGCAAACTTAAAGAATTAGGCCTTGATTTCTGCCTATAACAAATATTCAGTATCTTGACAAACAGAGGGTTAATAGATGTGTATCATAATGATGGAAACTGTTCTGACTTTACCCTCTAATACCAGTGTCGCAATAAAGGGGCTTCAATCCTGAGTTGTCAACTATGAAGGTATGAGCGATGACTGTCATCGTCAAGTTTTTTGCGAATGTCAAAAAGTTGATAGGAAAAGACGAAATGACGCTGAATTTGGCTCCTTCCAGGCACTATCGTATCAGGGATATTTTGCAGGAAATCGCAGAGTATCAAAACAAAGATATTTCACCTCTTTTCACTAAAGAGCAAGGAATACACCTTAGAACCGTGAGAGTTGTCCTAAATGGAAGAATAATTTATTCTCTTGACAGCCTCGAGGCAACGGTCCAAGACGGAGATCGTATTGCTATTTTTCCGTTGCTCGCTGGAGGATAAACTGTCATTAATATTCTTTATTTGACATACAAGCCCAATTTCCCTACACTCGTTCCCCGAAAAGACGGGTTCCAGTCATTTCATTTTATGGAGGTAACAGATATGTCAGCAGAACAAAAACTTAGGGCAGCATTTTTGTTTATTGCCCCTGATGCAGACCCTGACCAGCATAAGTCCTGGGTGAAAACTCCCAAGGTTGACTTGCTCGCCGTTGCTGCAAAGGATTATGAGGCGGCAACCCTAGTGGCTAAAAATCTGGTTGAGCAGGGAATTCAGGCCATTGAGCTGTGTGGAGGTTTTGGTCAGGTTGGAGTGGCAAGGGTGGTGGAGGCTGTAGGAGGAAAAATCCCGGTGGGGGTAGTCAGATTCGACTCGCACCCTGGATTGGGCGGGAAGAGTGGAGATGATATATTCGGCAGGTAGGGCGATTATCTGTAAAGACACGACGTCAGAGAAAATTGTGTCATGCTGTTCTTAGATTAAAAACGCATAGAATCGGCCCGGACCGTATAGCTTTTATCTTGCCTTTCTTGAACTGGCCTCTGTATGTCAGTCATATACAGGATAAGGTGCAACTGAACATTAAGTGGCAGTCATTTTCAGGATTTTAAAATAATTTTACAAGGGGGACTAAACAATGAAAGAACTAACGGTATCTCAAGCCCTTAATGAAGCCTTAATTGAGGAAATGGAACGAGATGAAACCGTCTTTGTAATAGGAGAAGACGTAGGCACTTACGGCGGAATCTTTGGGGTTACTGCCGGGCTTCTTGAGAAGTTCGGCAGCAGACGAGTTAAGGATACACCCATCTCAGAAAGCGCCATTGTGGGATCCGCTGTTGGAGCGGCAGCCACCGGCCTGAGACCCGTAGCCGAGCTTATGATGCTCGATTTTGCTACGGTATGCATGGATCAGATAGTCAACCAGGCTGCCAAAATGAGATATATGTTTGGAGGCAAGACCAAATTGCCTCTTGTTGTCAGGGCCGAAGGAGGAGCGGGTGCCAATGCCGCGGCGCAGCACTCCCAGTGTCTGGAGGCATGGTTCATCCATGTTCCGGGGCTTAAGGTCGTAATGCCATCGACCCCTTACGATGCCAAAGGGCTCCTCAAGTCCTCCATTAGAGACGATAACCCTGTAATTTTCATAGAGCACAAAGTGCTTTATGACGTAACAGGAGACGTTCCAGAGGAAGAATATGTCGTACCGTTAGGCGTGGCTGATATCAAAAGAGAGGGAACGGATGTGACTGTGGTGGCCTACTCAATGGTATTGCACACGGTCATGTCAGCGGCTGAAAAATTGAGCAAAGAAGGCATCAGTGTTGAAGTGGTCGACCCCAGAACTCTTTATCCTCTCGACAAAAAAGCGATCCTGGATTCCGTCTCCAAGACCAACAAACTGGTTATTGTTCACGAGGCCCCCAAAACTTGTGGATTTGGCGCGGAAATCGCGGCAATTGTTGCGGACGAAGCATTTGACACGCTGGACGCACCCATCAAAAGGGTTACCGCCCCGGACACACCGGTTCCCTTTAGCCCTACGTTGGAAAACTTCTATATCCCCGATGAAGAAGAC
>JAKLQR010000366.1 GCA_022013235.1 Thermodesulfovibrionales bacterium
CTTGCAGGCGCGCGTGACATTATTGCCGAGTGGGTCAGCGAAGATCAGGCTGCAAGGGAAAAAATGCGCGGACTTTTCTTCTCGAAAGGAACAATGAGGTCTAAGGCCGTTTCAGGGAAAGAGGAGGAAGCGATCAAGTACAGAGACTATTATGAGTGGGAAGAACCCGCATCGAAGGCGCCTTCACACAGGATACTCGCAATAAGGCGCGGAGAAGCCGAAGGGTTTCTCATCCTCAGGATAACTCCTCCTGAAGAAGAAGCGCTGGCGATGCTTGACGGACTTTTCGTGAAGGGAAAGTGTCCGTCTGCAGAACAGGTGAGGCTCGCGGTACATGACGGCTACAAGCGGCTCCTCTCACCGTCCATGGAGGCTGAGATACGCCTCGACCTGAAGAAGCGGGCTGACGAGGAGGCAATCAGGGTCTTTGCCGAAAACCTCAGGCAACTCCTGCTCGCACCTCCCCTTAGTGGCAAAAAAGTGCTTGCTATAGACCCTGGTTTCAGGACTGGCTGCAAGGTCGTATGCCTTGACAGGCAGGGAAAACTCCTCCACAACGATACTATTTATCCCCATACTTCGGAAAGAGGGGTAACGGAAGCTGATGCGAAAATCAGGGACCTGTGTGTGCGTTTCGGGATTGAAGCGGTTGCGATAGGCAACGGAACTGCGAGCAGGGAGACGGAGGGGTTCATCAGGAATACTGGTCTTCCCGCGGATATCGTCGTCGTAATGGTAAATGAGAGCGGGGCGTCGATATATTCTGCTTCAGAGACAGCACGAGAAGAATTTCCCGACGAGGATATAACAGTACGGGGTTCGGTTTCGATAGGGAGACGCCTCATGGACCCTCTCGCCGAACTGGTGAAGATCGACCCGAAATCAATAGGGGTAGGGCAGTACCAGCATGATGTGGATCAGGCAGCACTGAAGAGAGGACTTGACGATGTGGTAATAAGCTGCGTGAACAGAGTGGGTGTCGAGGTAAATACCGCGAGCAAACAGCTCCTCACCTATGTCTCCGGTCTGGGCCCCCAGCTTGCGAAGAATATTGTAGCCTTCAGGAACGAGAACGGTCCTTTCCGGTCCAGAAAAGAGTTAAGAAAGGTCCCCCGCCTCGGTCCCAAGGCCTTCGAGCAGGCGGCGGGATTTCTCCGCATACGGGAGGGAGAAAACCCGCTTGACTCAAGCGCAGTCCACCCTGAAAGCTATCACATTGTGGATGCGATGGCGTGTGACAACGACTGCTCGGTAGTTGATCTTATGAGGGAAGAGGGCTTGCGGAACAATATCGATCTCTCGGGGTATGTGACCGACACTGTTGGCATGCCGACACTCAGCGACATTATTGAGGAACTCGCGAAACCGGGACGCGATCCGCGCGAACAGTTCGAAACATTCACCTATGCAGAGGGTGTTGAGAAGATTGAGGACGTGAAGCCCGGTATGAAACTCCCCGGTATCGTTACGAACATTACTGCCTTCGGTGCGTTTGTCGATATAGGGGTGCACCAGGACGGGCTTGTGCATGTGAGCGAACTTTCGGACAAATACGTGAAAAATCCGGCAGACGTGGTTAAAGTGCATCAGAAAGTTACCGTCACCGTGCTCGATGTCGATCTCTTGAGAAAACGCATCTCCCTCTCGATGAAAAACAGAGCAGCGAATGCGGACGATCAGGGAAAGAAGGAAGTGAAGAGAACAGAAACGAAGACTGCACCCGCGAAAGAGCGAAGAGAGAAAAAGCCGGAACGGTTTTCGAATACCCCCTTTGCAGAGGCCTTCAGGAAAAAGCTGAAACCCTGAGCGGTTGTCCCGCGCAAACGTTTTGTTCTCAGTAAGGGGTCACTAATTATTCGCGCGGGGCCTTGCGTCTTTCGAGCATGTACACTTCATACCCATCGACAACTTTGCTGATCGGGATGAAATGCGAAGGCTCCTGCAAAGGCTTGATAATATTTTTTGCTATGAAAATAGAATTAGGGGCTGCTTGTTTTTGCATATGACCGGCAACATCTATTACGTGGTCACTGATTTCTTCCAAAGGCACTGATTCGTCAAAATACACATACCCTGAATTAATACCACATCTCACCCTGAAATCCTTTTTGAGTGTCTTGACGTGCTTGTTAAAAGCTTCCAGTCCATCGATCAGTGCACGGGCTGCTTTTACCGCAGCATCAACAGTCGAGAAACAGCACATCACGCCATCCGGCGTCCATGTAGCCTTAATCACACCGTTCTCCGCAAGTTTGCTCTCTACGTATTTCTTGTATTCTTTGAAATCATATTCGATGATCGCTTTCTCTTCCTTTTCTTTTAATCCGGTAGAATCGATTACATCGATTGAGAGAAAAGCCAGGTCCCTTCCCATTGTATCGAGCTTTTTCTTTGTTTCAGCAAACAGCTTCAGGAGTTCTTCCCTTTCACTTTTTGTTGGGGTCGATATATTTTCAATCTTTTCCCTGATCGGGGTGAGGACTTTTGCGCTATCGGGAAGGTGGTGTTCTGATTTCCATTCCTCATATTCTTTTCTGAAATTCAGTTTATACATTTTGTTTCTGCAATAATTCGCTATGTTGATAAATGCCAACCCAAGCATTATCGCAGAGGCAATGACAATCCACCTGGTCATATCATTGCCGGCGATAGTCGTGGGTATAAGTGTCTGAATAAAAGAAGAGATGGATTTTTCATAATGCAGCGCAGTTTTGATATACCCGAAAGATCCGGCGTTTTTTAAAAAGGGGACCGCAAAAGGAAGGAGGAAGATTACGAGAAGCAGGATGATGCCAATGCCGAGTAACCTCATAAGCATGATCAATACTTTGTAAGGGATCATCTTCCCGATATTTGTTTTTTCATCCGGCATTTTTACGAATACCTGTTTTTTGAAAGCGATTTCGAAAAATCATTTCAGAAATTATATGATGTACAAAGAGATTTTTCAACCAATATTGCGAAGAAGTACAAATAAGAAGAGGGATACGGGTATGTCTATGACCGTGCACGGACCTGAATGAGTATCTACACTTAACGATATGAGAGATATAGATTATAATTAAAATAGATTTTGATAGGGTATAGTGCAATTGAGTACGTGCCCCTGCCGAGTCTGCGAATCAATGCTGCCTCAGTGAGTGCAACGTTGCTTGATCTTGTTTTTTTGGCCATTGCCTGGGAATTTCTGGGTAAGCCTTTTCTGAAGATGCATCTCTGGCTTCGTGCCTTTTTAACCCTTTTGGGAGTTATGTGGCTGGACGTCATTCTTTTTTCGACCGGCGCCTTTGCGGGCACGTCCGAATACCTCAGCATTATGCAGGGGACTCTGACCAGCCGCTTGATCGTCTCGGTCTTTGCGCTGCCTTTTTTGTATGGGTATCTGCATTGGCAAAGCGATAAGAAGGGGCTTCCGATTGAAAATCGACCGGTTTTGGCAATTTTAAAGAAGGTGGCCGAAATCGAGGTTGAACTTTCACTTGCGAAACAGGAAATCGAGCAACGGAAAAAAATGGAGGATGAACTGAGAAGCCTGTCGATTACCGACGAACTCACCGGTCTTTACAACCGGAGAGGGTTTAGCGCGTTGGCAGAACATCAGCTCAAGATATCGAATCGTCTCGGGCAGGGTCATTTCCTTCTCTATGCCGATCTTGACGGTCTCAAGAATATCAACGATACCCTTGGCCATAAGGAAGGCGACAAGGTATTGATAAATGCGGCCGATATTCTGATGGCAACATACAGGAATTCAGATATCATAGCCCGTATGGGCGGTGACGAGTTTGTGGTTTTTCCCATAGGAACAGCCGGAGACGATATTGATACAATAGTCTCACGATTGCAGAACAACATCGATCTGCATAATTCAAAGACAGCGCCGGTCTACGGGATC
>JAKLQR010000367.1 GCA_022013235.1 Thermodesulfovibrionales bacterium
ATGGAGATCCACTTTGGGGTTGTGATAAACCGTTCGGATATCGGGGATGGAGGAGTGGATAATTTTTGCAAAAGCAAACATATTCCCATACTCATGCGCATCCCCTTCGACAAGGAAATCGCATTTCTCTATTCAAACGGGATTCCTTTCGTCAGGGAAAAGAAAGAGTATCTCCAGAAATTTTCTGATATGTTTGCAGCCATAGGAGCAGAAATTCGGGGAAGGTTTTCAAGATGAAACAAATAGTCATAATCAGCGGCAAGGGCGGAACAGGTAAAACAGTATTAACGGCATCTTTTGCTGCTTTGGCGAAGAATAAGGTTATGGCAGACTGCGATGTTGATGCAGCAGATTTGCATCTATTGTTGAAGCCGGAGATAAAGGAAAGACATGAATTTAGGAGTGGGAAGACTGCAGTGATTAAGAGAGAACTCTGTCAGGATTGCGGTGAATGCATCAGTGTGTGCCGGTTTGATGCGATAAGCAAAGACTTTGAGATAGATCCTGTCTCTTGTGAAGGATGTGCCATTTGTAGTTTTATCTGTCCTGCTGAAGCTATCAGAATGGAAGAAAATGTATCTGGAGAATGGTTTATTTCTGAAACAAAATATGGCCCTTTAGTTCATGCGAGGCTTGGGATTGCCGAAGAAAATTCTGGGAAGCTCGTAAGCATAGTGAGGCAAAAAGCAAAAGAAATTGCTGAAAAAGAAAATCTTGATTATGTAATCATTGATGGCCCCCCGGGAATAGGTTGTCCTGTAATTGCATCACTTGCAAATGTAGATTTAGCACTGATAGTTACCGAACCAACCCTTTCAGGGATTCATGATATGGAAAGAGTTGCACAGGTATCAAAACACTTCAACGTTGTCACAAAGGTGGTTATCAATAAATATGATATTAATCCTGCCAATAGCGAGGATATCAAAAAAAATTGTCAGAAAGAGGATATAGAAGTGGCTGCACTCCTGCCTTTTTCCCGGCAGGTAAGCGAATCAATAGTTCAAGGCGTACCGATCGTTGAGTTTTGCAGCGACGGAATAGCACACGATATATCTCTTTTATGGGAAAGGATCAAATAATATATGAAATATGTGTACGGCCCTGTGTGTGACAATAACAAAGGTGATCACAGATCATGCAATTACTACTCTGTCACGGCCTTCTTGCTTGGCCCGATAAAGGGCTGTGTCTGCGGCAATTAAGACGGCTTCTCCTGTTGGGCCATGAGCGGGGAAAACAGCTACTCCGAAAGAAAGCGTAATCCCTGGAAGCTTTTGGTTTTTATATAATACCTCCAGATTTTTGACATTCTCACGCAGGAGATCCGCACGTTGATAGGTAATTTCCAGTGAAGCGCCTGAAAGGATAATAGCAAATTCCTCGCCGCCGTACCGACAGGCGATGTCTTCTTTGCGGATGTATTTTTGCAGAAAATTGCCCAATTCTTGCAGCACTGTATCACCAGCATCATGCCCGAATTCGTCATTAAATCGCTTAAAGTAATCAAGGTCAATCATGATAACCCCCACAGGGGCTTTATTGCGGATAGCCCGGCTTAATTCACGGTCGAGTGTTTCTTCCATATATCGCCGATTAAAAAGACCGGTAAGAGGGTCACGGATGGCCTGGTTTCTTAAAATCTCCCGCAGTTTTAAATTGGAAAATGTCAAAGCAAAATGCTCCGCCGCATTTAAGGCTACCCGTTTCTTGAATTCCGAAAGCGGCTCTTTTGATTGCAGATGCAGAATACCCATTAACTCTCCCTGTGCGGTCATCGGCAGGCACAAATAAGCTCGGGTATCAGAACCCACATGCCTGCAGACAAGCCCCTTTTCCTGATTTTCTACCACATGCATCTTCCCGCGTCTCAATGACCAGCAGTCGTCGGTTGTAAACATGCTTTGACTGTTCAGGTTCTCTCCCCATTTGGACACTTCTTCCACAATATTGCGTGAGGCTCTGAACATATATAATGCGCCTGAATCCTCCGGGAACAACTTTTGAACATACTGGGAAATTATTAAATATGCTTCTTCAACATCAGCACAGATCTGCAGGAGATCGCCCATCTCGCTCATTAAAGACATCCCGTGGTTGCGCTGTTCCAATTCATTTGCCCGTACCTCGAGCTCTTCGTTAGCCCTGCTTAACTCAATTGTTCGCTCTATTACCTTATGCTCAAGCTCCTCTTTTGCTTTTCGCAGGTCTTCTTCTATGTGCTTCCTTTCGGTAATGTCCACATTCACTTCAGCAACCAGCCATTCTCCTTTCTCGTCCTGGAAGGGTATCGTAATGACCTGTATCGGCCTGTTGCCTTCCTTAACCAGTATCTCTTCAGTAATTGCATTGGTCTTTGTTTCTAAAGCTTTTGGAATTCCACAGTCAGAACATACTTCGGTGCGTTCCATAAAATATTCATAACATTTCTTTCCTGTCGGGTCACCATATATTTTTGCCCACTCCGGGTCAACATACCGGACATTATATTCTGCGTCTATAATATCGATGCCCGTCTTTGTAGCGCCCAGGACAAACTCAATCTGCTGCTTTAATGATCTCGCCTCTTCCTCTGCTTTTTTCAGTGAAGTTATGTCCCTGAATGAATAGAGATAGCCAATAATCCTGTCTGCCGTGTTCTTGATGAGAGAGGCGCTCACCAGCATGGGGATGGTCCTGCCGGTGGCGGTTTTGAGTGTTGTCTCAATATTAAAGATATTCTGGTCCGCATCCAGGGCTTTTTTCACAACACATTCAGTCTCGCATATC